>CAYUAN010000172.1:0-2560 GCA_964442545.1 uncultured Prolixibacteraceae bacterium
GTCATGGCATCGGCATTTTTGTACATTTCCGTTACAATTTCCTTGATGCTCAAATTTTTGCATGATTCTTCACGCATCTTAATGAAATAGGCGTTCTCGGCAAATCGGGCGGAATCAAATACCACCATTTTTTTATACTTGTCGGCCAGTTGTCTAACCTCCCGAAGATTTTCCAAAGAAACAGGCTGTCCGCCGGCGGTATTGTTCGTCACGGTCATAATAATAAACGGTACTTTATCACCATGCTCTTTCAATACATTCTCCAGTTTATTCAGGTCCACATTGCCTTTAAACGGATGGTGAACGGTCGTATCAAATGCCTCGTCTATGGTACAGTCGATGGCTGTGGCTTTGCGAAATTCGATATGGCCTTTTGTGGTGTCGAAATGGGAATTGCCGGGAATTACATCGCCTTCTTTTACCAATACGGAAAATAAAACATTCTCGGCGGCACGGCCCTGATGGGTCGGTAGAAAATACTCGAATCCGAGAATATCCTTAATGGCATTTTTAAGTTTGTAGTATGATGTTGCTCCTGCATAACTTTCGTCTCCCAGCATCATTTCCGACCATTGTTTATCACTCATGGCACCCGTGCCCGAGTCGGTCAGAAGGTCAATAAAAACCTGCTCACTGCGGAGGTTAAATAAATTATACTTAGCTTCTTTTATCCATTGTTCTCTTTGTTCGCGCGTACTTCTGTGAATACGCTCTACCATTTTTATACGATATGATTCTGCAAAAGGAAGTTCCATAAATTGCTTTTTATTTTAGGTTGATATTATTGTGAATTAATTTTTTTTGATTAGTGGTTGGTATATTCTACTGGAACTCGTCCCGATTCTTGATATTCAGGAATATCTGTTTTGGATTCACAATATGTTTCTTTGTATTTATCACTGCTTGTTTTATTTTGCTCGCAAAAATAGAAAATTTTAACTAAAAGAAAAACCCCGCAATTATGCGGGGTTTTTTGATTTTTCTGTGTAAGAAATACTATTGAATAATCAGTTTTTTACGAATAATGGCCTTGCCTTCATTAAAAATTATCATTTGATAATTTCCGCTTGCCAGATTTTCACGGTAAAAGGTAAAAGGGAATTGAACCTGTTTGAATTCTTTTACCATGCGGCCGTCCATAGAAAATAAACGGATTAACGTATTGTTTAAGTTAGGTCCGCTCACCTCTATTACTGCGGCATCGCTAACAGGATTAGGCTGAATACTACTTTGCCAAAAAACTAAATCCGTGTTTATGCCGACCCCCCCGCTAATAGTAATTGGCGGCATTTGAATGGGACCGGAATTATTGGCTTCATTACTCTCGACTATTTCATTTTTGTAATCGAGCACGCAACCGACAAAATAGGATGTACCGTGCGTAATATTGGCTTTTTTTAGCATTTGCTCAATTTTATAAGGTGCTGCACCTACAAAATCCGTGGGAAATTCTGAACTGCCATTCGGAACATTAGAAATGCGCACCGAATCAATCAGGATATCGTTTATATCGAAAATCATATCCGTGGATAGCACAAAGGCGACCACGAAACTGTGATTTACCGGGCCTTGATCTACAATAAAATCGAACTTTAGGGTGATGGTGCCGTTATTCCAATAGGGATAGTATTTCCCGGTTGAGGAGGATGCAAAATATTCCTGAATATCCACGGCACGGGCAGAAAAAGTAAACAAAATCAGGACGAAAATGGTAAGAATCTTTTTCATAAGCATTGTTTTTAGGTTAATGAACTTGATTTGCCCCAAAGATATAAAATATTTATGAAGTTGTCAACACCTAAAATATTGATATATGGATATTTCCATAAATATATAGCAAATCGTTTTGAAGCATGGGGTTTATCAGGGAATCTTTCATTCTTTCCAAATCGTCAATTCCCTATCTTTGCGAAAAACATGGTATTATGGAAAAGGATAAACTCACGAAAGAACAAAAGATACAACTGATATTTGATTATTTCCAACGAATGATGGCACATCATGCCATGTGGTATGCCGAGGTGCGTGATTCCTTTGGGGTGGAGAAAGCCGGCGAGATACTGAATAATGCCTGGAACAATGCCTCTGCCATTCACTTAAAACGATTGGCTAAAACTTTAGGTTTTGAGTTGGAAAACGGCTTGCCCAAACCAATGCTGGAGTTGGATGAGAACAGCCTGGATGAGTTGCAAAAAGCAATGGCGGTAAACTGGTTGGCCCTGGATGGCGTATGGTTTCAGGCGGTCGAATTTACCGAAGGTATGTTCCCTGCCAAGCATTGTAACGATGCCGCATGGGGAAATTTCTCTCCTTTCGAGGCCTTGCGGATTAAAAAATTGCTGGGTTTGGGTGAATCGCCCGGACTTGAAGGCTTGAAAAAAGCTTTTGCTTTTCGACTTTATTCCGATGTAAACAAACAATCATTTGCTAATGAAACAGAGACCTCCTTCGACTTCTATATGAATGAGTGTCGTGTGCAGATGGCGCGCAAACGTAAAGGACTGGACGACTATCCATGCAAATCCGCCGGCATTATTGAATATTCTACTTTTGCCGAAAC
>CAYUAN010000173.1:0-10534 GCA_964442545.1 uncultured Prolixibacteraceae bacterium
TTAACCGTTTTTATTTCGGCACGCAGTATAGCCGAGACCGTAAACAACAAATGCTCCAACCCCACCAACAAAAGAAAACGCCCCTACAACATCTGTTGTAAGGGCGTTTTAAGTTTTTAATAATTTGAAGATTACTTATCCTCTTTCACCTCTTCGAAGTCCACATCTTGTACTTCGTCGTCGGATCCTGAGGCGGCACCGGCATCAGCGCCCGGATTAGGTCCGGCCTGACCGCCTTGTGCTCCCTGCGTTGCATTATACAAGTCTTGACTTGCAGCCTGCCATGCAGTATTCAGTTTCTCCATTTCGGTATCAATGGCTTCCAAATTCTCGGCCTTGTGCGCCTCTTTCAAAGCATTCAATGCTTCTTCAATCGGGGCTTTCTTTTCAGCCGGAATCTTATCGCCATACTCCTTCATTTGCTTCTCGGTTTGGAAGATCAAGGCATCGGCGGCATTCAGCTTATCCACACGCTCTTTGGCTTTGCGGTCAGCTTCAGCGTTTGCCTCGGCCTCGGCCTTCATCCGCTTGATTTCCTCTTCGCTCAATCCGGAAGAAGCTTCGATACGAATCTTCTGCTCTTTACCGGTTCCTTTATCTTTGGCACTTACGTGCAGGATACCGTTAGAGTCGATATCGAAGGTAACTTCGATTTGCGGTACGCCACGCGGGGCCGGCGGAATTCCATCGAGGTGGAAACGTCCGATTGACTTGTTTTGAGCAGCCATCGGGCGCTCGCCCTGCAATACATGAATCTCTACGCTGGGCTGGTTATCCGAAGCGGTGGAGAAAATCTCCGATTTCTTGGTCGGGATGGTCGTATTGGCCTCAATAAGCTTGGTCATTACACCGCCCATAGTTTCGATACCCAATGAAAGCGGGGTAACATCAAGCAGCAATACATCTTTTACATCACCGGCCAGTACACCACCCTGGATAGCAGCTCCAATCGCTACAACCTCGTCCGGATTCACTCCTTTTGAAGGAGCCTTACCGAAGAAGTCCTCAACAATCTTTTGGATTGCAGGGATACGGGTAGAACCACCTACCAGAATTACCTCGTCTATATCGCTTTTGCTGTATCCGGCATCTTTCAAAGCAGCCTCACACGGAGGAATGGTTGCACGGATCAGCTTGTCGGCCAATTGCTCAAACTTAGCACGGCTCAGTGTGCGCACCAAGTGTTTCGGAATACCGTCAACCGGCATGATGTACGGCAAGTTGATTTCGGTGGAAGTAGAGCTTGAAAGCTCAATCTTCGCTTTCTCGGCAGCTTCTTTCAAACGCTGCAATGCCATAGCATCTTTACGCAGGTCGATTCCTTCGTCTTTCTTAAACTCTTCAGCCAACCAGTCGATGATTACCTGATCGAAGTCGTCACCACCCAGGTGGGTATCACCATTGGTAGATTTTACCTCGAATACGCCTCCACCCAATTCCAGGATAGAGATATCGAAAGTACCGCCACCAAGGTCAAATACGGCAACCACTTCGTCTTTACCTTTTTTATCCAGGCCGTAAGCCAGAGAAGCAGCCGTCGGCTCGTTGATAATACGTTTTACCTCCAAACCGGCAATCTGTCCGGCCTCTTTGGTAGCCTGACGCTGTGAATCGCTAAAGTAAGCAGGCACGGTAATTACGGCCTCGGTTACTTCTTGTCCCAGATAATCCTCAGCGGTTTTCTTCATCTTCTGAAGAATCATGGCTGAAATTTCCTGCGGAGTATATTCACGATTATCAATCTTTACTTTCGGTGTTCCGTTGGCATTCACTACCTCGTACGGCATACGTTTTACCTCTTCGGTTACGCGGTCCCATGATTCACCCATGAAACGCTTGATAGAGGCAACCGTTTTCTTTGGATTGGTAATCGCCTGACGTTTTGCAGGATCACCAATCTTGCGCTCATTGTTTTCAACAAAAGCTACAATTGAAGGAGTTGTACGTTTTCCTTCGCTGTTAGGAATTACAACAGGCTCGTTACCTTCCATTACGGCAACGCAGGAGTTTGTTGTTCCTAAGTCGATTCCAATTATTTTTCCCATTTTAAATATGTTTTATCTAGTTAATACTTTAATTTCTTTACCTAAATTCAAATTTCACAATTCAAATTACGCCTGCTCCTTGTCAATGTTTGTGCCAAGCGATTTTTAAATAGGAAAAAGGGAAATCTGCTGACAGCTTTTGCATATTTTTATTTTACATGCTGACACTTTATGGTTTTTTGCTGACAAATGGGCAGAAAGGAAGTGCTCCGCTTAATAAATTTGCGCGAAATACGCCTAAAAAATTTTAAAGGAAAAACTAAAAGTCGAACGAGTAACCAATATAAAGTCCTAAACCATGAAACTGGTATTTCATATCATATCCGGGGTAATCCTGCAGGGCTAAATGTTGATCCGGATCGTAAACGCCGGGAAAATCGAAATTGGCAAACTGCAAAGCATTCTTATTAATTCCCAAAACATATTCCGTTCCGAACAAAACCGTATTTGCCTTAAATTTAAATTCTATTCCTCCGGAAAGATGGTATAAAGGATTCCCGATATTCACATATTCGGACATGCCGTTCCATTGCCCTTCGTTGCTTACTTCGTATGCCGCAAAATCGGTACGAAAGCCCAATAAATAGGACAGAGACTCATTCACATAGTTTCGGTAACCAAAGCCCACATTCAACAAATCGCGCGCGCCGAATTTATACGATAAAAAATCATCACCGGGCTGAGACTCATCCTCATAAAAGCTGGATACCTTGGTATTGTCAATAGCTTTATAGGTATCTATCTTTGCAAAATATTCCATACTGAAGAAGTATAATGACTTCTTATTTGGGGAGGTGTACATCAAGCCCGCCGATACCGAAAAGGGTTCTTTAAGGTTTGCCACGATATGATTATTGTATCCGTTATGCAAATAGTCCGGCACTCGATGGCCTTCGTAAAACACATTGCTGTATTGCAAATTCCGTTTACTATAGCCATCACCCCACAATCGTAAGGATGGCAGGCTTACATTCAAGCCCAAACTCAATCGATCGAAGCGATAACGAACACCAATCTTTGTAATCAAACTGATAACATAAAAATACTGTCGTTCCATGCTTTCCCAATTCGAGCTTTTATTCAAACTATCATTGGCTCCATTGATAAAAACTCTGCGATATTGATAATAGCGAAATGTTTTTCCGCTACCAAATAAACTCATACCAAGAGACAAGCGACTGTTTACATCGTAGGAAAAGCCAACGCCCAGCCAATAATCCGAGAAATTTTTTTCCAAATCATAACTTGCCGTATAAACCAAATCTTTCTGTCCCACAACCGATTTTACCGGAAAACTTCGCTGATCAAACAACTCCAACAACTGTTGATTGCGATTGAAAACCGTAAACTGATAACTGAACTTTTGGTTCTTTTTCCCGCGAAACTGGTATGAAAGAAAGCGTGGGCGCACCTGCCATTCCAGATAATCCAATTCGCTTTTATGACCTAATGCATTATCATAAAGGTGCCAGTTGAAGCTGAACAAACTGGCGTTAAAGGCGATTTTGCTTTGCTCAATATCACCAATGCCCGCAGGATTGTAGAAAATGGAGGTAATTCCGGCTCCTCCCCCCACAACGGCTCCGGCCAATAATGAAGAAGGCGTATTGGAACCCATGCTCCAATAATTATAATTCTGAGCCGAAAGTCTGAAACTACCCAGGGCAAATAATAAAATTAAGAAAAATATAAAGCGTTTAGTATTTTCCATAGCTAAGCAAATTTACTCTTTATATTTATTCGGAATCAGCCATGCTTTAAGATTTCTTTAACAACTAATACAACCGCCTAATACAGTTTCAAAAACTCGTAGCTATTACCCATATTATTCAGATACTTACTGAAATCCTCACGGGTGAGCACCAAAGTTATCCGGTTGTCGTTGGGATGAAAACTCAGGCGATCGGCTGTTCGCAGATTTTCATCAAGAAACAGATGGGTATGGTTTTCCGTATCGTTAATCAAGCCGAAAGGAGAAATGGAACCGCCGATGGTTTTCAGATATTTAATCATGCGTTTCTCGGAAGCGAAACTCAATTTTCCCTGCTTCAGGCGCTGCTCCAAATCGCGGATGGCCAGTTTGCGGCTATGCTCAAAAACCACCATATAATGCCGGTTGCCTTTATGATTCCGGAAAAACAAATTCTTACAATGCGTGGCATCAATATCTTTCCACACCTTTACCGCCTCCTCAATGGTTGCCAGGGGCTCATGCTCATACACTTCATACTTGATGCCCAGCCGGTCCAAAAAGTCATACACAATCCGCTTGTCATTTGTTTCCATAATCATCAATTCTTGTTTTCCATAATTTCTGCCAGTTCGAGCCAACGCATTTCGGCTTCTTCCAATTCATTTTCCAAACGGGAAAACTCTTGCGACCATTGCGTAAAGTCCTCCGCGCTGCCTTCGCCGCCGTTCAATTTTTCCAATACTTCGGCCTTTTGGCTTTCCAGCTCGTCAATGCGCCGGTTTAGTTCCTCATATTCCTTTTTTTGCTTATAGGTCGGTTTATTGGATGTCTTTGCTTTTTTGGGCGCGGCTGTTTTTTCTTTCTGCAATTGCTTTTCGCGTTTCTGCTTCCGCTCCTCATCCTGCTTTTTCAGGCGGTATTCGGTATAACTCGCATGGTAATCCTTTATTTTGCCGTTTCCTTCAAACACAAACAAATGATCGGCTATCTTGTCCAAAAAAGCGCGGTCGTGGGTCGTTACCATCAGGCAGCCCTGATAGCGCATCAGAAAATCCTCCAGAATATTTAAGGTGGGAATATCCAAATCATTGGTGGGCTCGTCCAGAATCAGGAAGTTGGGATTATGCACCAGGGTAAGCACCAAATGCAGGCGGCGCTTTTCGCCTCCGCTCAGATTACTGTAATAATTGGCCTGGGTGGAATTGTCAAAATTGAAATAATACAAAAACTGCGCTGCCGACAAGGTGGAGCTGCTGCCAAAAGGAATTTCGTCGGCCACCTCACGAACAATATCAATCACCCGCATACCCTCTTTAATCCTTGGCCCTTCCTGCGAAAAATACCCGAATACCATGGTTTGCCCTTTGACGATACTGCCCATATCGGGTTTCAGTTCGCCCATAATCAGCCGAAACAAGGTGGATTTTCCGGCACCATTAGGGCCCACCACACCGATGCGTTCCCCTTTTTTAAAGGTATGCGAAAAGTCGTCAATTACTTTTAAGGGACCGAAGCTTTTATGAATATGATTCAGCTCCAGAATCTTTTTCCCGATGCGGGCCGATTTTACCTGAAATTCAGGCGTCTTCTCCTCTACCTTTTTCCGCGCCTTGGACTCCAACTCATAAAAAGCATCAATCCGCGCCTTCGACTTGGTGGTACGGGCTTTGGGCATGCGCCGCATCCAGTCCAGTTCCTTTTTATACAGATTGCGGGCTTTTGCGGCTTCCTGCTGCTCGTTGAATAAGCGCTCCGCTTTTTTCACCACATAATAGGCATAGTCGCCACGATAATGATACACCCCGTCATTTTCGATTTCGATAATCTCGTTGCATACATTATCCAGGAAAAAGCGGTCGTGGGTAACTACCAAAAGGGTGATTTTCTGCTTGGCCAACAATTGCTCAAGCCATTCAATCATATCGATATCCAGATGGTTGGTCGGCTCGTCGAGCAAAAGCAAATCCACCTCCTCGATCAGGGCGCGGGCCAAGGCCACTTTACGGCGCTGGCCACCGGACAGCTCCCCTACCCTTTGATTTATATCCTCAATCCGCAAACGGCTGAGTATTTCCTTGATTTTGTTTTCGTAATCCCAGGCCGATTTGGCATCCATCTCCGCCATCGCCTTTTCGAGTATGGCGCGATTGTCTTCACTGTCATCAATGTTTATGCGATGCAAGGCGTTTTCGTAAGCGCTAATAGCCTTGAAAAAATCATTTTGCGAAGAAAGCAGTACTTCCAAAACCGTCAGTTGCTCATTCAGCTCCGGGTTTTGCGGTAAATACGACACCTTAATATCTTTACGAATCACCACCCGGCCTTCCTCCGGGATATCACGCCCCATTATGATATTGAGCAAAGTTGTTTTGCCGGTACCGTTCCGCCCGATCATGGCCACTTTTTGGCCGCGGTTTAAGCCAAATGTAATATTGCGGAACAATTGTTTCTCGCCATAAGACTTTGCCAGATTTTCTACTAAGAGGTAATTCATCGGGCAAATTTACGGAACAAAAAACATATATTATAACACATTAAGACTATTTTGTATATTTTTGCGTTTATGAAAAAACAATAAAAACACATACCCTAAACCTAAAATATAATGAGAAATTTACTTTTACTAATCACTACCGTCTTTACACTTAATTTGACGGTTTATGGGCAGACAGACAGCCTGCAAACAGTCGCAAGTCCGACTCCTTCAGAATTTAAAACTATTTTCCACCCTTCGGGAAAAGGGAAAATTGACATCACCGGTTTTGGGGCATTAAATATGGACTTCGCCAGTTTAGATAATAACTTTGATGTAATAGGAGGCCTTGACTTAGCTGTTCTGTTTAATAAAAGTTTTTTTGTGGGTGCTTACGGACGGATGAATCCGGCAACCAACAAATACACGTACACCTATTACAACGCAAACGACCGTGTTAACCAAACCGTTACACAACGAGCACTTTTCGGACACGGCGGACTATTGGTCGGTGGCGTATTCTTTCCCAACAATGCCTTCCATTTTGGTATTAGCGGGCGCTTTGGTGTTGGAGGAATATCAATGGTTGATGATTTCAGCTATCGCCCGGGGCCACATCCGGAGCGGGCCAACTATGATTCCCCCTATTCCGATCCGGTATTTGTTTTCAGTCCGCAAGTTGATTTTGAAATGAATGTAACACATTGGCTCAAATTCCGCATATCGGCAGGGTACCAATATGTTGCCGGCACTTCGGTTATGAGCCGATATTTCGATTTTACATATAATACTTTTAGGGAGACTGAAATCCTAAACACATCTGACTACAGTTCACCGACTGTTAGTATGGGATTTGTTTTCGGAATTTTTAAATAAATTTGTTTACTAGTTTAAAATTCTAACCAAATGAAAAAAATATTTATAATACTTATTTTAATGGCTACAACATTTGTCGCCTGTGATGATGATGAACAATTCTGGGAAATCGGGAATTTCAATTTGCAATTTTTAGACAAAAACGGCACGCCTGTTTCTGCCGACAGTACGAACACTCCGCAATTGTATATTTATATGGAATTTAACCCGGTATATTCGGCAATACTAAAATCAAATACTGATTTAATACAAAAGGCCTATGCAGCCAGTCCGCAGGGTGATTATATTGGTTTGAAGCATAGCATCAGCAAATTAATTATCACATCAAACAATGACTTTAACGGAATAAAGGCAGGAGAAGACATATCCTCAAAATTGGTTTATTGCGGACAAGCTTCCACAACGCAAAATTGTGCCAATATTACCATCTCAAATTTTATCTTCAATGAACTAAAGCAAGAGCAACCCGTGCTATACTCCGCTACATTCCGCTTTACCGAAAAACCTGTTAGGGCCAAACACAAATTTACATTCCGCTTTATTGATTCCCAAGGCAAAGAATTTGTGAGTTCCACCAAGGAAATCATCTGGAAATAAATCTAACCACACTAACAAAAAACAATTATGAAAAAATTATTACTCATTGTATTATTTATTGCCGTCAATGCAATTGCAATACAAGCCCAAGACAGAATTTACAAAAAAAACGGCGAAATAATTAACTGCAAGGTAATTGAAATTGATGCGAACTATATCAAATTCAAACAGCCGAAAATTAATCCGGACGTAACGATCAATATCCCCAAAAGTAAGGTCTCGAAAATTGTTTATTCCAATGGCGATATATTCTCTTTTGATGAGCCGGTAAATACACAAAGTGTCTATGATTCAGAAGCAGAAGTTACTGAACAAGCGCCCAATATGGATGATTTTCTAAAAAACAATAAAAAGAATGCCATAAAAATAGGGTTCTTTTCTCCTTTGACAGGGCATCTTAGCTTTGGCTATGAACGTAGTTTAGGGGCACAAAGAAGTGTTGAAGTGGGTTTAGGAATTATTGGAGTCGGAGGAACTTTCAATCCTATTAATATGTTCTTTTTTATTCCGAACAAAGACCTGAATACCTACCAAGATCCCAAGGGAGCATTTATTAGAATCGGATATAAATTTATACGGAATCCCAATGATTACCGCATACCCCATTTATTAAAGGGTTCTTATTTTAAACCTGAGATAACCTACACATTCTTCAACAGTACCACTAAATTATATTATGATAATCCAAAACCGGGAGAAGATATTTACACTTTCGTAACAACGAATCATAATGTTTATGCATTTATGCTAAATATAGGAAAACAATGGATTTTTGAGAATATATTTCTGATTGATATTAACTTCGGCCTGGGTTATGGTTTTGGCTTAGGTGATAGCGGAAGTTTTGTATTTAGCCATATTCAAGGCGGAAATTCATTCCCTATATCTTTAAGTGCCGGATTCAGATTTGGATTTTTATTATAAAAGTATCCCGAAAATTAAACAAAAAACGGGGCTAAAAATAGCCCCGTTTTTTTATTGATTCATAAATCCTTGCTTACGTATTACCTCGAGGAAGATGTGTGAGAAATCCACATTCATCTGTTTCGGATAACGCTTTTCGGTAAAGATTTGCGCCAGATTCTCCACACCATTTTCTTCAATCAGTTTCTTAGTCAGTTCCAAGGCTTCCTTATCGGCATAAATACGATCAATATCTTCCGCGGAATAATCCTGGTATTTTTCATAATGCACTACGGCCGAAGCAGGCAAACGATCCGTCAGGCCAGGCTCTTCATCCGGATAACCGACTACCAAGGTAGTAACAGGAACAACGCCTTCGGGTAAATTAAAAAAATCAACCAATTTCCCCGCCTGGTAGGTGGTTGTGCCCAGATAGCATACGCCTAAGCCAAATGATTCCGCCGCCAGTGTGGCATTTTGCGCAGCAATCAAAGCATCAATGGCTCCCGTAAAAAACGAAAGAAAATTATCATAACCCGGTTCGGCATTCCGCTGCCGGCACCATTTGTTAAAACGGTTAAAATCGGCATTAAATGTCAGCAATACCGGCGCCTGCAACACCATATCCTGACCAAAATGTAATTTGTGCAATTCCTTTTTGCGCGCTTCGTCCTGCGTCACAATAATACTATACACCTGCATATTGCCGGTGGTTGATGTGCGTATGGCCGCCTCAAGAATTTGTTCGAGTATATCCTTCGGAATGGCTTGATTTTTATATTTCCGGATACTTCTGTGTTTCCGGATGGTTTCCATAGTATCCATAATTTACTTTTTTTGAAAATACGTTGATGATTATCTGTCTTTAAATCCCAGGTCGTAAGTATATTGTCCGCTAATAAGGGTATCAATTGATTTTGCGGTAAGACCTTTGAAATATTTAATTTTTGAATAACGTGCCGAAAAAAGCCCGACACCATTGGTAATATTACTAAAAGCGGGACGCTCCTGCACAATACTGCCGGAGGGCTTATTAATATCCATAAAAGTGGTAAAATCCTCATCGGCCACATTAAACATATAATACACACTGTCGGCATAGCGAACCACTCCGGCAGGCGGAGGATCAAGCTGAGCGGCAAGATTCTGATAAAAGGCATTACCACTGTATTCCAAAGTCATTTTCTCCGAACCCTCAGCGGTGGAAGCTTGCTTGGGGCTAAATAGTAAATCTACATAATGAGATGTTTGAACGCCGGACTGACTGACTTCGGTATAAAAAAACCGGATATTCAACTGATGCAAAACACCCCCCTTGGCCGATTCCCAAACTACCTGCTGATTGTAATTTCCGGTAAAACTTACATATTCCTGCTGTGGCAAGGGACGGGTTATCATAAAATCACGAATTAATCGCGTGCGGCCTTCAATGAGTCGCCCGCTTGACTTTACCTTGATATACAAACGGTATTCGTACAATGAATTTAATTTGGTGCCCGGAGGCGTGGCATAAACTATTTCATTCGGATAGTAAAATGCTCCGCTGTCTTTATTGGTAATCATAACCGAATCCAAATAAATCGTTCCTTTATAGGCCGAACCGAAATATTCATCCATCCAAATTTCCAGGTCTTTGGGGTCGTACATTGAATTCGCGGGGTCTTTGGCCGCCACCAACACATTTCCTTCTGTTTGAAATGCCTTGGTCACTTTCACATATTGACGGGCCTCCGTCTGGTTCAGCAAACCGTAAACAATAGTGATCTCCTGATAGTCGGCATTAATATCCACATCGTTCTCACAAGAACTGCTTAGCAATAAGGTTCCAAATAAGGCGACAAGTATGAAAAGTCGAAATAAATTCATCAGCATAAATATTATATAGAGGGCAAATTTATGGTTTTATCCAATGCGAAAAAGATGGTTTTAAAGAAAAATAAATGCCGT
>CAYUAN010000174.1:0-1749 GCA_964442545.1 uncultured Prolixibacteraceae bacterium
ACTTCGATGACGATATGATACGGATTGAGAAATTTGATCCGGAACGGGTATGGACGGCGGTTTATTATGACGGGGATTCCAAATTTTACTATATCAAGCGCTTTACGTTTGATTCCACCGAGCGCAAGACCTTGTTTATTACCGACCATTCCAAATCACGCTTGGTGCTGATTACCGAAGAATGCAAGCCCAAAATAGAGCTGGTATTCGACCCGAAAAAGGGGCCGAAAAACCGCACAACGGAAGTCATCGAGGCCGAGGAGTTTATCGATGTGAAAAGCTATAAAGCCAAGGGTAAGCGCTTGAGTAATTATGCTTTGAAGAAGATTAATTTGCTTGAAACCGCACCCTGCGAAAAAGCGGACGATGAAGGAAGTATTGCTGAAGAAAGTACGGTATCCGTTTCGGAAAATATGCAGGAAGTAAAGCAGGAGGGAGCATTAACTGCCGAGAAAGTGTCTGCAGAAAAGCCGGATACGGCTTCGGAGCAAAAAGAGCCAAAAGCAGAAAAAGCGGCAGAAACGGTAGCGAAACCGAAACAGGAAGATAAGGCCAAAGAGAAAAAAGCAGCATCCAAACCCAAACCTAAAATGGTTCCGGTAGAGGAAGAGGTGGAAGCGCCGGTATTACCGATTATTGATGAGGTTCCTGTGGTAGAAAAGAAGGAAGAAAAAGCCAAGCCCAAGAAAAAACCGGCTGCCAAAAAGTCAAAAGCCGGACCAAAAAAGAAAAAGGATGAAAAAGGCACGGATGATGCCGATGTGCTAAAAGCCAGCCTGGATGACGATACCCCTTTGCAGATTGAATTGGATTTTTGATTTGAGACTTCTGCCTTCGCTAAGGCTACGGTCGATAAATTTGATTTGAGATTTGCTCATTACAACATCCCAACATCCCATTACTCCATTACTCCATTACTCCATTACTCCAACACTCCATTCTCCCAACACTCCAACACTCCAACACTCCAATTAAACCTACATCACCAATATTCCCCAGGTAACACTAATCAGTTCTTCATTG
Source organism: uncultured Prolixibacteraceae bacterium (assembly GCA_964442545.1). GTDB lineage: Bacteria > Bacteroidota > Bacteroidia > Bacteroidales > UBA1556 > UBA6267. The sequence goes on from CAYUAN010000174.1 coordinate 1,024, forward strand.
TCGAAATAGAAATCAACCATGGCATCCATATAGCTCAGGCGTTTTTCACCCCATTCTTCTTCATCTGTTTCCAGGTCTTTGAAGTTATGTTCCCGCATCATTTGTTTGATTTCCAGCTCCGACATTTCGAAAACCTTGTTTCCGAATAAAAGCGCGTTTTCGTTTTCCGTATCGCAAGAGGTAAATACCATATCGGTTTCATTTCCTTCGAAGAAAAAGGAAGATTTCAAATCATTATAGGTATGCATTTCAGTAAATACCTCATCTTCCTCTTCGATGGTTTCAAATTGGTCGGCGGTACCGAGCGCTTCAATAATTTCGTGTTTGGCAGTGCCGAACAGCAATTCGTTAAATCCGGTTAAGAGTTTGATTTCTACTTTTTTCATAGGGCTATATTGTCAGATAGTTTTAATATTTTTAAAAGGGCGAGTTGGCTTCTTTTTTAATGTAATTGTAAATCAGGCGATCGGCATATTTTGGAAAGCACTTGGTCACCATTACCGTCAGTTTACCCAGGCGGCCAATCAGCAGGGTGCGTTTGCGTTTCTTTACGCCATCGGCAATACGCCTGGCCACATATTCGCTGGTCAGCATCTTGCTTTCGTCCCTGGGGCTCTCGCCTTGTTCGCCGCCACCGGCCACCACCGCATGTTTACGAATATCCGTTGCCGTATATTCGGGCGCGGCAATCATCACATGCAATCCGTCGTGTAAATGCTCAATGCG
>CAYUAN010000175.1:0-10779 GCA_964442545.1 uncultured Prolixibacteraceae bacterium
GTTTGATACGCAGCCGTTATCGCTAACCAAAAGGCTCGGATGCTTATTGCCGCCTGAATTCCAGATTACATCTATCGGCCCCGCTCCACTGCCGCTTACTACCACCGCACTGTCAAAATTCCAGGAGTACACCGCTTGCGAGGATGCGGAGCCCGTGAAACTGATACTTACGGTATCGCCCTGGCAAGCTTGTGCCGGCAGATTGAAATCGGCGACAAGCTGCGGACGGACGGTAACGGTAATGCTGTTGGATGTTGCCGGGCACAGACTGGGTGGGGTAACCACACAGTAATAAGTGCCACTTTGGTGAACACTCAAAGTGTATAAAGTGTCGAATGCTAAGATTCCGTTGGAATCATACCATTGATAAGTATAGCCCGTTCCCTGGTTTGCATACAACAACAGACTGTCGCCATAGCAAATCGTAGTAGGTCCGGTATTTACAATAACCGCCGATGAGGATATTATATTTACATATTGATAAAAAGTCGGAGCAGTACATCCGCTGTCGCTAACACTAAGTGAAAGCTGTTTTAATCCCGGCGCACTCCAGGTTAATTCATAGGGGCCGGCATTGTTTCCGCTGACCACCGTGGCATTATCAAAATTGTAGTTAAAAGTGGCATTCGGGCCTGCAGAACCACTAAAAGTAAGACTAAGCGTATCACTCAAACAAGAAGAAACAGGGGCGGTAAAATTGGCGGTTGGTGTGGTCACCACTTTCAGTAACGACTGAGCCGTATCCTTACAACCATACATGTCGGTATAAATATACTCGATAGTGTGATTACCCACTCCGGCAACAGTAGGATAGAAACTTCCGTTTCCGCTGTTTACACCGGGGCCGTAATAAATTCCTCCCACAGGAGTTCCGCCGCTAAGGCTGATTTGTTGTACATCGGAACATACATCTGCGAACTGACTGATATTTGCCGTAGGCGCTGTATGTACATAAGTAATGGCGGTATCGGTGTTGGAGCATCCGTAATTGTCGGTAAATTCATAAACAATTTGCACCGGGCCCGGATTGATAAGTTGCGGGTCAAACATAACATCTGTCGTTCCGTTTACGGTAAATGTGCCGCCTGCCGGAGCACCGTAAAGCGCAAACTGATTATCGTAGTTGCAGTAGTCGGGCATAATCTGAGAAGTGATGCTTACCATAGGTAAGGGGTTTACATATACGGTAAAGGAATCGGTATTTGTACAATTGTTGGTTCCGGTTACGGTATAATAAATCGTATTGGGCCCTGTTGGCAATATGGATGGTGAAAAAGTGCTGCCTGTAACCCCCGGGCCGTTGAAGGTGCCGCCCGCAGGAGTGGCCTGAAGGTTGAAACTTGAGTCGTTGATACAATAATCATTATTGAGATTTGTAAAGCTTATTTGCGGAGCAGCCAAATAGTTGAATCCAAATACTCTTGCTGTATCATTATTTTTATTGATTTCGGGACTTGCATTGACACTAATGAGTGTTGCGCTGAAGTCATATACATTAGTAGAATAGGTGTGTAATGCGGTGTCCAGAATAATGTCCACAGAATCGCCGGGATTAATATTTCCGTTCCAAGTATGTGAGGTCGTAAAAGATCCGGCTGCTCCCCAATCAATGGTGGCAGACGTAATTGCATTCAGGCCTTCGTTTTTTAAGCGAACTTTAATTAGTTGATAACCCTCGCATGGTCCGTCCGGGTCAAACATTGTCAAAGCACCGTCCAAATCAAGTTTTACAAATTCGTGCGCCCCCATAACAGGATTTGTGGGGTTTCGTAAGCTTCCGTCAAAATCGCGATCAATGCCGCTGATTGCCGTGCCCTTTTGGGAAAGAGAATCCACCAAATGCGGGTCATTATAAGCTGCAAACGAAGGAAGTTCTTCAATGGAAGACTGGAATTTGTTGCTGGCAGATTGCAGGGCGCTTAAATTGACTTGCGCCGTTCCGCCCCAATCGGCCAGATTGCTTCCGCCACTATATAAACAATTGTATGAAATATTGGAATACTGGTTCGTATTCGGTGAACTAAAGGCATAACCACTGCCGCTATTGATAAACAGATTGTTAATTAAATTGACATTGCTGCCATTACTACAATAGAGCGTGCTTGAGTTAGAACCTGTATTTTCTAACCATACCGTATTAAAATACAGATATAAAGAATCGCAATAATTTAATGAGATACCTTTTGATGCCGTTCCTCCGCGACAAACAATCATATTATTCAGAATGCGATGAATACTATTCACGTAGTTTGTCCCCGATTGGGGTTGTGCCGGAGGGGCAATGGGCAAAGCCTGATTTGTGGGAGCCAAATAGGTTAGGTTCATTCCGGTGGCACTACCCATACTTGCATAAAGGTCAATCAAATTGCCATTTATTTCTTTGGTGTTATATAAGTCGCTTAGTAAGATTCCGGTAGGACCATTGGTTATAGTGGTGTCATTAACAATTATATTGTCGGTAAGGTAGAGGGAGTCGGTATAGCTACATTCAATACCTGTGGTAGCAAAATTAAGTATTTGGTTTCCGTAAATATCGATGGACATATTTCCGTTTGTCTGATTTCCGGTAATCAGAATTCCTTTGTCGCCGTATTGCAGTTCGTTATAACCGAATGAAATAAAACTGGAAGATTCAATTTTTACAGGCATTACCCCGACATTATTTCCGCTTGCTTCCAAATAACAACTATCAATGGAGATATGATCGGCGTTATGGTCAATATAAATACTGTTTCCGTATGAAGGCGAAAGAGTTTTAATACTAATGTTTTTGAAATTGAAATAGCGTGCACTATCGAAATATAAAGTGGCGGCATCTTGCGGCCCGCTTGCACTGTATTGCAGAATTACGTCATTTTTGTTTCCGCTTACGGATGTAAATGTGATGCGGTTTGCTGCGGAGGTTCCGGCTACTTCGCTAATGGTTACTTGTTCGTTATAGGTGCCGCTATTTACCAAAAAGCTTACAGGGCCGTTTATGCCACAATTGTTTAACATATTTACCGCATCGTTGAAACTGGCAAAATCGGCGCCGGTGCCTCCTATGGTGTATGTTCCTGACATGGGATAACAGGAGTAAATAATGGTTGTGATAGTATCATTGTTGTGGATATCATCTATGGTATAGTTCGGATTGTCTGCCCATATTTTTACGGGAAATTGCCCTACGGGGAAATTAAAATTAGTAATAAGAATATTTGTTTCGTTGTTGTTTGGGCCGATATTTCCATTCCAAAAAAGTGTGTCCGTTGGATTATTCCCAATCTGACAATAAATATGTGCGGAGTATAAAGTGTCCGTTGTGCTGTAATTGGACAAAGTGGCTTTTATATCGTAAGTGCCCGGTGATACAGCGTCATAGGGACTGTCCATATTTGATATGCCGATATCGAGTGGGATTAATGTAAATTCGTCGGCTCCGATATCAGGCGTGCTTGTATTCCGTGTATCGCCGTCAATATCACCGGTAACGGAGGCCAGGTAGAGACCTTTGCCGTCCAGGTATTTATAGTTTAGGTGTAAATCCGTGTCCGAATAAAAAGGCACATCTAAATTATAGCTGTGTGCAAATTTAGAGCTTGCGTTTTGCAAATCAATTAATGTGGCCCGGGCTCCGTTCCAGTTGGCCAGATTTGTACCATTCGAATACAAACAATTGTATTCCGCTTGTCCTACGGCTGATGCTGTTCCTGTGTAAAATGAGTACCCGGGACCTTGCATGCGGTAGATGTTATTGACAAAGTTTATGTTTGATCCGGTGTATTGATACTGTGCTGCAGATCCGCTTCCTCCGCCAATCATATTTACGGAATTAAAATAGATGTCGTAATAGTTTGATTGTTTTATATAGATTCCGTATTGCGAACCCGTGCCACTTGAAATACATGAGACAAAGTTGTTGGCAATCACACCATGCGCACCGGAGGTAGCCGCACATTTATAAACATATATTCCATTATTATACCCCCAGGTATTCAGTGTGATTATATTACGTTTAATATTAATTCCACCATTTGTATTGGTAATGTTAATAGCATGGCCCGCAGAGGCGTTTGACCTGCATTCAAGCACATTTCCTTCAATTGTCAGCAGTGAATTATAATCGCATGAGATCCCATGCCGGTAAAAATCGATAATGGTGTCATTGGTAATGGAGGTGGCAGACATTAAGTTGCTGCCATCGAGTCCGTACCAATAAATTCCGTTATACCCGCCGGAAATCAGACTGTTGGAAAATACATTTCCGGTGGCGCTATTGTCATCACAAAAAACACCTTCAAAATTAAAACTGGTGCTGCTCGTTGCCGTATTATTGGTTATTAGACGACAACTGTCGATGATATTATAATTTGCGGCTCCTCTGAATTCACATGCGATTCCATAATTTGAACCTGTGGCACTTATGGTTATCTTCTTAAATATAAAATATTTGGCCGTGTCAAATAATATGGTGTATCGGCTATTGATTGATGAAGCCGAATACGTAATATTTACGGAGGTGTTCGTATCGTTTACCGCCCTGAAAGTGATGGTATTCGTACTGGAAACTCCGGCAATATTGGTGAGCACCAATTGCTCATTATAGCTTCCGGGGCTTACCAAAAAAACAACAGGCCCGTTAACGCCATTATTTTTTAGATCGTTAAGTGCTGCTGTAAAACTTTGGTAGGTATCCGGTTGTTGCGATACGGGATCAATGTATTTTATTCCGCTTAGTGGTTGACCATTAAGCAAATTACTGTTAATGAACAAAAAAAGAAACAGGCAGAGTGTGTAAAAATACTTCATTGGTATGCAGTTTTATACATTAGTGATGATTTTAAGCTGTAAAGATATTAAATATAAATAATTATATCAAATAGGTTTATTACTTGATTTTTGTAAGTAGATTTATGAAATTTTTTGGAAAATCCGAAAAATACAATGTTGATATTAGAAAAAACAGCTAAACGTTTCATTATGTTTAGCTGTTTTTTTTGCCTGCATTTTGCAATTTATACCGGTGTTTAATTAGGGTAGGAGCGTATAGTTTATATATTTCAGAAAAGTATAATTATTTCATAGGCAATTATTATCGGATAACAATTTTTTTCACTTGAATGATTTGTCTGGTATTTTGCAAACGGAGGAAATAGATCCCTTTAGCCAAATGTTCCAGACTAATATTTCGCAAATAGCTGTTTCCGCTGCCTAAATTTTCGCTGTAAACAATAGCTCCGGTTGAATTCATAATTTGAACGTGTAATTTATCTCCGGAAGATTGTTCAATTTTAAGAGTGAAATTTCCGTTACTTGGATTTGGATACAATTGCACCGAAGTTTGTTGTTGCGCATTGTACAAATCCGCTGATAGTACTTCTACCAGATTCTGTTTAATAATACTGTCGCATACCGTTCCGTTGCAAACTTTTAGTTTGATGGTATAAAGGCCAGCGGCATTGTATGCATGTTGCGGATTAGGATTTGTCGAAGTGCTTCCGTCACCGAATTCCCAATACCAGCTGGTGGGTGTTCCTAAAGATTGGTCGTTAAAATCAACAACGATAGGCCAGTTCAGGTTGTTAATACGCGCATTAAAAGCGGCGTCCAGATTTGAAACAGCAAGGCCTGTACAGCGGGCATGATTCGACCGGGAGGTCAGATAATTCGTTTTTCCTTTGGATGAACCGGCCGGATTACATTTGTTTGGATTTAACACTTCAATCTGATAGTAGAAATCTCCTGAGGGCGGGGTAAAATCTGTATAGTTGGTGCTTGTCGCGGAAACTTGGGCAATCATGGTCATTTTTGATAAGTTGCGGCCACGATAAATGCGGTAAGTGTTTACCGTAAAACCACTGTAATTACTCCAATGCAGTTGAAAACTACCATTAGGTCCGGCAACAGCAGTTAAATGTATTGTGCTGTGCATATTATTTAAATGGCTGATTTTGCCATTTTTATCCCTAATTGCCAGTCGGTAATTGAAAGAAGTTTTGTCGGCATTGCTTTTCAGGTCAATAAATTCCGGCAATGCGCCAGCATTTATGGTCGCAATCTTTTGATATTTACCGTTGCTGTTATTCTGACGGTACACAAGTATGTCCTTGATGGCTGGATTGGCTGTCGCCTTCCATATCACGTAGGCATGGTTGTTTGAGTCAACACCCACCATACAAATGTCCGGTGGACTTAAGGGAGTAATCTGATTTGAATTTGAGTGATTTACAGATGTTAAAATCTGTTCTTTCTCCAATTTGACAAGAGAATTTTCTGTATTGGAAACCTTTTGAGCAACTAATGTTTGTGTGAAAAATGTTGCGAATACTGTCAAATACACAAAAAAGTTGAGCGTCTTTTGCATGATACAAGTTGTTTTAGAATAACAATGTTTCGGTTGTTCTGGATTGCAAAAAAATTGAGCGAATTTGCAATCCCATTTCCGATGCATAAATATACGGCGTGAATTAAGCGAATGCAAATATTTTATGCATTTTTTTACGTTTAATGGTATTATTATCTTATAACAATTTAAAGTACAGTGTTGTACAGTGCCTAAAAGTTATTAACAATTTAAACTATTTTGGCATTTTTTGGCGGTTTTTGAACAAAATCAGGGGACTTTTAGCGTTGATTTTTGTAGGTAAATTACCTGTTTCTTCAAAATTGTTAAGAAAATATACAAAAAATAAATGTTCTATAAATGTGATTTTCTCCATCTGTTTGTGTGTGTTTTGGACTTATTTTTAAAGAAAGGAATTTTTTTCGTAAAAACAGCTAGCTTAATATTTGTTTGGATAAATATAAATCAACATGGTATAAATATGCATAAAAATATATGTCTTAATAGATTTTCTTATTGGTGAATATATTTTATAAATAGCTGCTCGGGAGTTTAGATTTGAAAAAAAATAATGTACATTTGTGTTCCTTTTTTCAATAACCAGAAAAACAATAAACGAATTATGCATATTGCAATTGCAGGAAATATCGGTGCCGGCAAAACGAGTCTTACTCGCCTGCTGGCCAAGCATTTTAAGTGGGAAGCGCATTACGAAGATGTAGAAACAAATCCATACCTCAACAGCTTTTACGAAGACATGCAGCGTTGGTCGTTCAACCTGCAAATCTATTTTTTGAACAGCCGTTTTCGCCAGGTGGTGGAGATTCGCGATAGCGGAAAAACCGTAATTCAGGACCGGACAATTTACGAGGATGCTTATATTTTCGCCCCGAACTTGCACGAAATGGGCTTGATGCCCACACGCGATTTCGAGAATTACAAATCGCTGTTTGAATTAATGAGTTCCTTTATTAAGGCGCCTGATTTGTTGATTTATTTACGTTCGAGTGTGCCGAATTTGGTGAATCAGATTCAGATGCGCGGCAGGGAATATGAGAATTCCATCCGTTTGGATTATCTGAAGAGTTTGAACGAAAAATATGAAAAATGGATTAATCATTACGAGGAAGGTAAGCTGCTGATAATCGATGTGGATCATATTGATTTTATTAATAATCCTGCTGATTTGGGAAGTATTATCGAAAAGATAAATGCCGAGATTCACGGTTTGTTCTAATATGGCAGATAAAAACTTTAAAATATTGGGTGTGATACCCGCCCGCTATGCCTCCAGTCGTTTTCCGGGCAAGCCTCTGGCTTCCATCGGAAACAAAACGATGGTGCAAACGGTTTATGCTCAGGCATCCAAATCACGTTTGCTGGATGCCGTGTACGTGGCTACCGATCATCCGTTGATTGAGGCGCACATCAAAGGTTTCGGGGGAAATGTTATGATGACCTCCGAAGAGCATCGCAACGGAACGGAACGTATTTACGAGTTGGTGGCCCGCCTGCCTGAAAAGTATGATGCCATTGTAAATATTCAGGGGGATGAACCATTCGTTTCTCCTGATCAGATTGACCTTTTGTGTGAATCCATTATGCGCGAAGGAATTGATATTGCCACTTTGGCTAAAAAAATTACCCGCGAAGAAGAGTTGTATAGCCCGGATACGGTAAAGGTCGTGTTCAATAAACGCAGTCTGGCAATGTATTTCAGCCGGCAGCCGCTTCCGTTTCTGCGCTCGGTAGCTACCAAAGATTGGGTACAGGCGTTCGACTATTTTAAGCATATCGGAATGTATGCCTTTAAAACACCTGTTTTACGTGATATTGTCCGCTTGCCTGCCGGACGTTACGAAAAAGCCGAATCACTGGAGCAGCTCCGTTGGCTCGAAGAAGGATATAATATTTTTGTACGCGAAACCCGTGTGGATAGTTTTGGAATCGACCGTCCGGAGGATATCGCCAAAGCATTAAATAATATTTAATTATGGATGTTGTTACGGCCATCAGTACTTTACTTTTTGAGCACGAACGTGTGGTGGTGCCCGGTTTGGGTGAATTTACCACCGAGTATGTTGCCGCTTCCATACATCCGGTTGAGCATTCGTTTAATCCTGCATATAAAAAAATCAGGTTTCAATATAACGAACAAGTGAATGATGATTTACTGCCGGATTTTTTAAGTAAGCACCCGGCCTCCCGCTCATTGGCCGATTTCGTTGCCGAAGTAAAGGAGGCTTTGAAAGCGGGCCGAAAATTTCAACTGAAAAATATTGGCTTTCTTTATGCCCACCACACGGGTGAAATTGTGTTGGAGCAGGATTTGAGTTTTAATTACGTAAAAGAAAACTTCGGGCTTACGCCATTTATTCAAAAACCGGTACAGAAAAAAATATCCGAAGAGCCCAAAGTCGTTGCAGCTCCTGCCGCCGCTCCCAAAGAGCGTAAATCTTATGCCTGGTTGATTGCACTTGCTGCTATACTGATAATAGGTGTGCTTGTGTTCTGGCAATGGAATACGATAAGCTCCATTTGGGAGCCGGGAAATCAAGTGGCCGATAATACGCTTGTTACAAATCAGGATGATAAAGGCAGTGATACCGAAAGTCCTGCAAATCAAAATGCAAACGTCGTTCCTGTTGCGGATACGGTAAATACGGAAGCCGATACAATTCCCGCAAATGAAGCGGAAGGAGTGGTTTCTGATGAAGCTGCCGTGGTGGAGGAAGATATTCCGGAAACTGCCGAGGCAGAGATTAATGTAACGGTAGAAAATACAGGGCAAACAGCTGAAAGTGCTGTGCAAGAGGAGCCGGCACCGCTGGAGTTGAAAGGTGTGGTATATTACGTGATTGCCGGTTGTTTTGAGTCGAAAATGAAAGCCGAAGAGTTAGCTGCTAATTTACGGAACGAAGGTTTTGAACATGCTCAGGTGCATGGTAAAATTGGTCGTTTGTACCGCGTGTGCTATACGGCTTTTCCGACCAAACGTGAAGCAAACCGTTTTCAAAAAAGATTGAATGACGAGGGAAAAACAGGCGTGTGGATTCAACGGGCACGCTGGTAACAGCGCATAAATTAGCTTATGGGTAGAAAAAATAAACTGGCACGCTTTGCCGAAACCAAGACATTTCCCAATATGTTTCAGCCGCAGTACGAGGATGTGAAAGACGGCTATTATATGCAGGGGAAATGGCGAAGCGAATTCTTTAAAAATAATCATGATTTGGTGCTCGAACTGGGCTGCGGTAAAGGAGAATACACCGTCGGACTGGCGCGTAAATATCCCAATCGCAATTTTATCGGGGTGGATATAAAAGGTGCGCGCATGTGGCGTGGCTGTAAAACTTCCGTGGAGGAAGGTCTGAAAAATGTGGCTTTCCTGCGGCAGCGTATTCAGTTGATTCATCATATGTTCGGGCCGGAAGAGGTGGACGAGCTATGGATTACTTTTCCCGATCCGCAACCAAAAGTGGCCAAGCGCCGCCTTACTTCACCGCAGTTTTTGGAACGTTACGCGAAAATCCTGAAACCCGGAGCGATTATCAATTTCAAAACCGATAACGAACCGCTTTTCGACTATACCCTGGAGATGATTGAAGAATACGGCCATGAGCTTATTGTTTCGGTTAAGGATTTGTACAGTGCCGAGGGATTTGAAGAGGTGAAAGCCATTAAAACCTATTACGAAAAACTGTTTAACGACCAGGGGTACGATATTAACTTTATGCAATTTCGCCTAAATCCCGATTTTTATCAAAAGCATTGTAAATAATGGATTCCAAGCGGGATTTCTTTATACGGGTTTATGAAGTATGCATGCAGATTCCGCGTGGCCGTGTGACGACCTACGGCGCTGTCGCGCGGGCAATTGGGGCGCCACAGTCGGCGCGCATGGTGGGTTGGGCGATGAATAAATGCCATAGTTACCATAAGCCGGTTCCGGCACACCGTGTACTCAACCGTAACGGGATGCTGACCGGAAAGAAAGCTTTCGGAGATCCGGATTTGATGCAACAACTGTTGGAGCAGGAGGGCGTTCCAGTGCAAGATGACCGTGTGCTCAATTTTGAACGCTATTTTTGGGAGCCGCCTCAAATGACAGATTAAATAAATCCACAAAACAGCTGACGATTTTTCGTATTTTTATCCAAAATTAAAACTAAGAATTATGACACAAAAGAAATGGTTTATTCCCGTAGTGATTGTAGGCGTAATTGTCGTAGCAATCATGATGTTTGTTAGCTGGAGCAGCAGTATTTATGATAATGCCGTGCAACTGCAGGAACAGGTGGATGCCGAATGGGCAAACGTGCAGGCACAGTATCAGCGGAGGGCTGATTTGGTTCCGCAATTGGTGGCTACCGTAAAAGGTGCGGCCGAGAATGAAAAAGAGATTCTGACCAAGGTTACGCAGGCCCGTGCCGGTATTGTTAATGCCAAAACCCCTG
>CAYUAN010000176.1:0-4521 GCA_964442545.1 uncultured Prolixibacteraceae bacterium
CATACGAAATATGGTTTGCCCGCGCTGTGTTATGGCGGTGAAGGAGACGTTGGAGCAACTGAATATTCCATATTCGGAGGTTGTGCTGGGCCGTGCCGAATTGGATACAGATATCGCAAATGTAAATCTGGAAGCACTTGACGGCGAATTGCGTAAGATTGGTTTTGAATTGATTATGGATAAAAACCGACGTCTGATATCTCAGGTAAAGGCGCTTATTGTGGACTATATTCATCATTCTGATGAGCAGGATATGCGCATTAATTTTTCCGACTATCTTTCCGAGAAAATCGCTAAAGATTATTCCACGATTACCCGCTTGTTTTCGGAACTCGAAGGGGGTACAATCGAGAAATATATTATTGCCCAGAAAATAGAACGTGTAAAGGAATTGCTGACTTACAATGACTTAAGTCTAAGCGAAATCGCTTATCAGATGGGCTACAGCTCCGTGCAGCATCTTTCCAATCAATTCAAAAAACTGCTTGGCAAAACACCCTCCCAATACAAAAAACAGGACATGCCGGGGCGTAAACACCTGGATTCAGTATAGGTTAAAAGTATCCGTGCTTCATAAGATTAACCGCTTTTTGCAAAATCATATAAATCTTTTCTAAAATTATGTAAAACGATTCTACATAGGCAGGCTTACTTTTGCTCCATGATCAAAAAAGCCATACATATCTTTATCGCAATTTATTTTCTGACCACCGCCATTGGTGTGTCTCTGCAAATAAATCATTGTGACGAGCAAACCTTCTCCGCCAAAATGGTGATGACGGAAGATTGCTCTTGTGCTATGGCTTGCGGTATGTGTGAACAGGAAACACGCTATTTTCATCTGCAAGCCGATTTTATTGTTGATCAAATACGCACAAATCATCTGCCTTTGGCAAATGATTACGGAATCATTCCGGGGAAAAGGGATTTTAATAATGAATCGCTAATTGGACGGAATACATTAGCTGTTACAGGCTTTTATTCGAACGAAAACAAGCGACGCCTGGCCTTGTTCCAGTCATTCCTTTGTTGATCAGGTGATTTATATTCCGCCCGGAATAAAAGCAAATCACTAATAAATCAACATAAATCGCCAGAAAACGGCCCGTAAAAACAAGAATCATGAAATACTATATCAACAAAACAATAAACAGAGACTTAGAATTAGCAACAACCATTGTAAAAGAAGAACTACAAAAAGAAGGTTTCGGAATTGTAACGCAATTTGATGTAAACCGGGCAATGAAAGAAAAACTTGACGTGGACTTTCGCCCTTATCGCATTATGGGTGCCTGCAATCCGGCTTTCGCTCTGAAATCCATCAATGCTGAAGATAAAATCGGAACTATTCTGCCATGTAATGTGATGTTGCAACAAACCGAATCGGGAACTGAAGTGGCCATTATCAATCCGCTCAGCATGACTGCCGGTATTGATAATGCGGCGATGCAACAAATCGCACAGGAAATCAGCGAAAAAATGAACCGTGTTATCAACCGTATCTAATCGGTGGATGCACCAAAAACACTAAGAAACAATGTTAAATAAAATCATAAGATTTTTTCTCGAAAACAAGCTGGTAACGACCATTGTATTGGTAACTTTTATCGCTTGGGGAATCGTTTCCTCGCCTTTTGGCTGGGATACAGGCATCCTGCCTTCTGACCCGGTGCCTGTGGATGCCATTCCCGATATCGGTGAAAATCAGCAGATAGTATATACCGAATGGGCGGGCCGGTCGCCTCAGGATATCGAAGACCAGGTGTCTTATCCTTTAACGACGGCTTTGCTGGGCATACCCGGCGTGAAGACCATTCGCTCCAATTCTATTTTCGGCATATCCAGTATCTACCTCATTTTCGAAGAAGATATTGAGTTTTACTGGAGCCGGAGCCGCATATTGGAGAAACTGAACTCATTACCTGCAGGAACATTACCCGAAGGGGTGAAACCTGCCCTGGGACCTGATGCCACGGCATTGGGGCAGGTGTATTGGTATACGCTCGAAGGGCGAGACCCGCAAGGCAATCCTGCCGGTGGCTGGGATCCGCAAGAACTTCGTTCCATTCAGGATTTTTATGTGAAGTACGCTTTGTCTTCCGCTCCCGGTGTGGCCGAGGTAGCATCTATCGGAGGATATATCAAGGAGTATCAGATCGATGTGGACCCCAATGCCATGAAGGCTTCCGGGGTGACAATAGCGCAAATTATCGCCGCGGTGCGCAAAAGCAATCTGGATATCGGCGCCCGTACCATTGAGTTCAATCGCGCCGAATACCTGATTCGTGCCCTGGGATATGTGAAAAACCTGGAAGACCTCGAAGAGTCGGTGGTGAGCGTGGTGGACAATGTGCCGGTACGCCTGAAAGATGTGGCGCGTGTGCAATTTGGTCCCGCGACACGACGCGGCGGCCTGGATAAAGGTGGCTCGGATGCTACGGGCGGCGTGGTTGTTGCCCGTTATGGCGCCAATCCTTTGGAAGTGATTAATAATGTAAAAGAAAAAATTAAAGAGATAGAGCCCGGCCTGCCTTCGAAAACATTGGACGACGGCACGCGCTCAAAAGTCCGGATTGTACCTTTCTACGATCGCTCGGGCCTTATTCACGAAACATTGGGAACCTTGGAGGAGGCATTGTCGCTGGAAATACTGATTAGTATTATCGTGGTGTTGATATTAGTGTTTAACCTGCGCGCCTCCTTCCTGATTTCCTCTTTATTGCCCATCGGCGTACTGATGACTTTTATCGCCATGCGCAAGTTTGGCGTTGATGCCAATATTGTGGCTTTATCGGGTATCGCCATCGCCATCGGGGTAATGGTGGATGTGGGGGTAGTGTTTACCGAAAACATTATCCGCCATACGTCCCTGCCCGCCAACCGGGGTGCAAAAGGAAAACAACTGCTGGAAATAATTTATACGGCGACCATCGAGGTGGCTCCCGCGGTTATTACGGCCATTGCCACTACAGTGATTAGTTTTATGCCCGTTTTCGCCATGGAAGCCGCCGAAGGAAAACTGTTTCGCCCTCTGGCATTTACAAAAACCTTTGTAATGCTTGCCGCCATGGTGGTTGGACTGGTGATTATTCCCGCTTTGGCCCATGTAATTTTCTCCATAAAAATAGACCGTGAACGTGTTCGCCGTGTGTTGAATATCGTTCTGGCCGTAGCCGGCATAGGATTAATCTTTACGGGAAATATATTCCTCGCGCTAGGTGTTATCGCCATCGCGCTCAACAATTTTTTCAGCTATCGTTGGGCGGAGCAACATAAAAAGTATGTCAACTTCATTAATATCGCCATTATCCTTATCCTGGTGATAAAATTCTTAAATCAGGAGTGGATGCCTTTGGGCGCCCGGAACAGCGAGTTCATAAACTTCATTTTCGTAGGTATTTTGATTGCCGTGGTCTTGGGTTTGCTTAGCGGAATTGTATACCTCTATCCGCACATTCTGACCTGGGCCTTGAACAATAAGCTTAAGTTTATGCTGCTACCGGTATTCGTTATCATTATGGGAATTACGGTATGGCAGGGATTCGATAAGGTATTTGGTTTTATGCCCGATGCCCTTCGGAAAACGGCCGCCTGGAAATCAATAAAAAAGACGATGCCCGGAATCGGGAAAGAGTTTATGCCCTCGCTGGACGAAGGCTCGTTCCTGCTGATGCCGACCACAATGTCGCATAGTGGTGTGGAGGAAAATCTGGAGGTAATTCGCCTGGTGGATCAAAGCGTCGGCGCTATTCCCGAGGTGGATAAGGTAGTGGGAAAATGGGGCCGTGTTAATTCGGCACTCGATCCCGCGCCGATTTCTATGTACGAGAATGTAATTAATTATAAGCCCGAATATATACTGGATGAAAAAGGATACCGTGTGAGGTTCAAAACCGATGATGACGGAGCCTTTATCCTGAAAGACGGTACAAAATACAATCCGGAAAAAGACGCCCATCGTGTGCTTACAAAATCGGATTTAATTGAGGACGAGGATGGTAAATATTATCGCCAATGGCGCGATCATATACGTACTCCCGATGATATCTGGAATGAGATTGTGCAGCGTTCAAAAATCCCGGGCCTGACTTCAGCGCCTAAATTGCAACCCATACAAACCCGTTTGGTGATGTTGCAAACAGGTATGCGGGCACCAATGGGGATTAAGGTTTTCGGTCCCGACCTGGAAACCATTGAAAAGGTAGGGCTGGAGCTGGAAAAACAGTTGAAAAAAGTAGAAGGAGTTTCTCCGGCCTCGGTATTTGCCGATCGCGTGGTGGGAAAACCTTATATCGAAATCAAGATAAACCGTCGTGCCATTGCACGCTACGGGATAAGCATTAAAGATTTTCAGGATAATATCAGTTCATCCATTGGCGGTATGACATTGACATCCACTGTGGAGGGCCGTGAGCGTTATCCGGTTCGTTTACGCTATGCGCGTGAATACCGTGATAATCCCGACGATCTGAAAAAGATACTGATTCCGGATGTGATCCTGTCGCTGGCCCTCTTCCTGCT
>CAYUAN010000177.1:0-3104 GCA_964442545.1 uncultured Prolixibacteraceae bacterium
ATCCGCCCTTTTTCATCCTGAATCTCTGCAAAGCTGGCAGCGCCCATAATGCGGCGGCTCATTATACGTCCGGCAATTTGCACTTCCCGGTACAGGCTGTTGTCTTTGGGGAAGTTTTCCAAAATTTCGGTGGTGGTTACATTGGTTTTGAACTCCTCCGGCGGATAGGGGTTAATTCCCAACTTATATAATTCTTTTAGCGAATTTCTTCTAACTATTTCTTGTTCTGTTAATTCCATCATGGTCTAAAAATTTGCGGCAAAGATAATTATAAAGCAGCTTGCTTGATGCGAAAGCATTGATTTTTTGAAAGATTTACATAATGCTTTTTTCATCCGGACGGTTAAGCGATTTTCTTGCAATCTTTTTGCTTTCGCTTAAATTTAGCGTGTTTTTATGTTTTCCCAAGTCAACGCGGTTCAACCCAATAAAAAAGAGAAGCTCTGGAGTAAGTTGTACATCATTGTTTTTTTGAACATATGTGAAAAAAATCAGGGTTCTGTGTGGAATTCTAAACAAAATGTACTATTTTTGAAAACACACTAACTAAAAACGATAGTGCCGCAAAACCGATAAATTATCAGGGGTGGTTATATTTAATTTCTGATTTTAGTATAGAATTCCTAGAAATTGTAGTCTGATTTAGTAATTTACAATTCCTACCGGTAAAGACAATTAGCGATAATATAAATCAGTTAGGGCTACAAAAAAGCGCATTACTTAGAATGCGCTTTTAAGTTTTAAATCTTCCCTGATTATTATGAAATAAATAACATCTCACGGTATTTGGGCAAGGTCCACATTTCATCGTCAATAATCAGCTCAAGTTTATCAATATGTCTCCGGATATCCGTTAAATAAGGTTTAATTCGTTCCGAATAAGCAGTAGTACGCTCATTGATATCCTCCAGTTTATTGGCCTTCTTCCGTTCTTCAATCATTTCATCCACCTTTTCTTTAATGGTCGAAATATGAGAAGAAATTGTTTTCAATGTCTCCAACTGCAAACCTGCCTGGCGGTTAAACTCTCCTGTGTTTAATAATTCCCGCATTCCTTTAACATTATCAATCAAAGTATTCTGGTATTTGATGGCTGTCGGGATAATGTGGTTAATGGCCATATCGCCCAGCACGCGCGATTCAATCTGGATTTTCTTGATATAGGTTTCCATCCTGATTTCGTAGCGGGCATGCAATTCTCGCTCGGTCAACACATGCATATCTTCAAACAGCTGAATGGTATCCTCAGCCAAAAAAACCTGCTGCGCGGTAGGCATGTCGGCAATATTGCTTAATCCGCGACGGGCAGCTTCTTCCACCCACTCCTGCGAATATCCGTTGCCGTTATAAATAATTCGTTTGGAATCCACTATGTATTGCTTCAGCACCTTGAAAATAGCATCATCTTTCTTCGCGCCTTTGGCAATGTGTTTTTTTACATCATTATAGAAAATTTCCAACTGCTTGGCCATGGCGGTATTCAATGCAATCATAGGCGAAGCACAGTTTTGCGCCGAGCCCACAGCACGAAATTCAAAGCGGTTGCCGGTAAAGGCAAAAGGCGAAGTCCGGTTCCGGTCGGTATTATCCAAAAGTATTTCAGGAATACGTCCGATATCCATCTTCAATTCCGTCTTTTTGTCCGGGCTCATTTTCTTTTCCGAAACGCTTTCTTCAATAATTTTCAGCATTTCGTTTACCCTCGAACCAAGGAACACAGAAATGATTGCCGGGGGCGCTTCGTTTGCTCCCAAACGGTGCTCATTCCCCGCACTCATAATGCTGGCGCGTAATATATCGGCATAGTCATTAACGGCTTTTACCGTATTGATTACAAAGGCCAAAAAGCGCAAATTCGATTTGGGGTTTTTCCCCGGAGAAAGCAGGTTTATGCCGGTATCCGTAGCCAATGACCAATTATTATGCTTGCCCGAGCCGTTTACCTTGGCAAAGGGTTTTTCATGGAACAGGATACGGAACTTATGTTTAATGGCAATTTTTTCCATGGTCGCCATAATCAATTGATTATGGTCAACCGCCAAGTTAACCTCCTCGTACACAGGTGCACACTCGAACTGATTCGGGGCCACCTCATTATGCCGTGTTTTTACAGGAATACCCAATTTCAGGGCTTCCATCTCGAAATCGTACATAAAGGCCGTAACCCGCTCGGGAATGGCTCCGAAATAGTGGTCTTCCAATTGTTGGTCTTTGGCAGAAGCATGGCCCATTAATGTACGGCCGGTAAGCATCAGATCGGGACGGGCATAATACAGGGCCTCGTCAATCAGGAAATATTCCTGCTCCCAACCTAAAGTGGGATAAACCTTTTTCACATCCTTATCGAAAAAGCTCATCACCTTCACGGCGGCCTTATCCAAGGCCGCATTTGATTTCAAAAGTGGTGTTTTATAATCCAACGCCTCTCCTGTATAAGCCACAAAAATGGTAGGAATACATAAGGTACGGTCGATTACAAAGGCCGGGGAAGAAGGGTCCCAAGCCGTATAACCGCGCGCCTCAAACGTATTGCGAATCCCTCCGCTGGGGAAGCTCGATGCATCCGGCTCTTGTTGTACCAATAATTCACCATCAAAATTTTCAATAACACCCCCGTCGCCATTAGGCTCGAAAAAAGCATCATGCTTTTCCGCCGTTGCACCATTCAGAGGCTGAAACCAGTGCGTATAATGTGTGGCACCGCGATCCACGGCCCAGGCTTTCATGCCTGAAGCAATCTGATTGGCCACACGGCGATTCAATTTTTTTCCTTCCCGCACGGCAGCAATCACTTCACGGTAGGCCTCCTTGGATAAATAAGACTGCATCTTGTCGTAGTCAAATACGTTCACCCCGAAATATTCGGATGCTTTAAGTTTTGACTTTTCTACTTTTACAGGAGTTCTGTGCAACACATCCTCCATGGCTTTAAAACGTAGTATGGGCATTTTTTAATTTGTTTAAGTTTATTTTGTCGCAAAAATATAATTTTTGTACATACACCCCCAATTTTTTATATACCTATTAATACATTTTATCTGGTTTTTATTAACAACCCCTCATTTTTATAAGGATTGTTTTAAATAACTACCACTTTTTCATTA
>CAYUAN010000178.1:0-2449 GCA_964442545.1 uncultured Prolixibacteraceae bacterium
TTATATGCCTTATATGGTTCAAAAAATCTTTGTGCAACAGCCAGTTAATGCCCCTTAATTTCTTAATATTACAATCCTGAAATAGATGTATATTTGTTAGCACACCAAATATTTTTTCCAATGGACAAAAACAAAAAACTTTTACTCCTCCTGTTTCTGGCCGCTTTCATGATTGGCTTTATTCTGTTTTTAATCTACCGTCCCGACCAGGCGGAAGCCCGCGCCGAAGCAAAACGGATTCACTCCTATCCCTACCGTGGAATTGAAGATTTCTATTCGGAGCCGCAAGGCGACCAACTGGTCAAATATACAAGCATCAGTCTGGCCTATGACGAAAAGCACGAACAACCGCTTTGGGTTTGTTATCTGCTGACTAAGCAGCAGCTCGAACATCCGGTTTGTAAGCGCAACAACCGATTTAAGGCAGACCCGAATATTGTGAGCGGATCGGCAAGTCTTTCAGACTATTACAAAAGCGGTTACGACCGCGGGCACCTGGCTCCTGCCGCGGATATGCTATGGTCGAAACAAGCGATGAAAGAATCGTTTTATATGAGCAATATGAGTCCGCAGCTGCCGGCTTTTAATCGGGGCGCATGGAAACGTCTGGAATCGGCCGTGCGAAAAACAGCACGATTGGAAGACAGTTTGATTATTATTACCGGGCCATTATTTAATGACACTTTAGGCAGCATCGGCCAAAACCATGTTAGCATTCCGGCGGAGTATTATAAAGTGGTGGTAGATATCAGCGCGCCGCATCTGGGTGCCGTAGCTTTTATTATGCCGCACCGAAATACGAACCTGCCTTTGGATAAGTTTGTCGTAAGTATGGACAGTCTGGAACATTACAGCGGAATTGATTTTATGGCTCCGCTCCCCGACCCTTTGGAGAACCAGTTGGAAGACACTATTGACAAGGCTCTGTTAGAGAAGTTAATGTATTAATGATTTCGGAAATCCATCAAACGGGAGTCAGAATATTTAAAACAAAAAAGCCGGCGTTTGCCGGCTTTTAACTTTTATGTTTTATGGTAATTAAACCAGTTCCGCCACTTTCTTGGCAGCATCGTTCAAGGTTACGGCCGAATAAACTTTCAAACCGCTCTTGTCGATAATATCCTTACCCTCTTCGGCATTGGTTCCCTGCAAACGTACGATAATCGGTACGTCGATTTCACCCAGGTTTTTGTATGCCTGAACGATACCGTTTGCCACACGGTCGCAACGAACGATTCCTCCAAAGATATTCACCAGAATAGCTTTCACTTTCTCATCCTTCAAAATCAAACGGAACGCCTGCTCCACGCGCTCAGCATCGGCGGTACCTCCCACATCCAGGAAGTTGGCCGGGTCTCCCCCGCTCATTTTGATAATATCCATAGTGGCCATTGCCAGTCCGGCTCCGTTCACCATACATCCTACATTACCATCCAGCTGAACATAGTTCAAACCATATTTACCGGCTTCCACTTCAGTCGGGTCTTCCTCTTCCACATCGCGCATTTCGGCGATATCAGGATGACGGTACAATGCGTTATTATCAACCACCACTTTGGCATCAGCGGCATAAATCAAATCATCTTTGGTTTTGGCCACCGGATTAATTTCGAATAATGAAGCATCGGAACCTTCGTAAGCTTTATACAATGCGGCTACAAATTTGGTCATTTCCTTAAACGCTTTTCCGCTCAGGCCCAGATTAAAGGCTACACGGCGCGCCTGGAAGGGCATCAAACCTACTTTCGGGTCGATGGTCTCGGTAAAGATAAACTCAGGAGTCTCCTCAGCCACTTTCTCGATATCCATACCACCCTTGGGCGAATACATAATCATATTGCGTCCGCTATCGCGATGCAGCATCACGCTCATATAAAACTCGGCCATTTCAGATGGGCCATCGTAGAAAATATTTTGCTCTACATAAATCTTACGAACCAATTTACCTTCGGCCTTGGTTTGCGGGGTTACCAAATGCATCCCCAAAATTTGGTCGGCATACTGGCGCACCTCGTCCATGGTTTTGGCAATTTTAACGCCACCGCCTTTACCGCGGCCTCCGGCGTGCACCTGAGCTTTTATCGCCCAAATCTCATAACCGGTTTCTTCAGTCAGTTTCTTTGCGGCCTCAACAGCCTCTTCCGGAGTGTAAGCAACATATCCTTTCGGCACGGAAACACCGTACTTCTTAAGGATGGTTTTGCTTTGATATTCGTGTAAATTCATATTGTTTTTGTATTTATAGATACTAAATAATGTGTTTCAAAAAACGATTCCAAATGTAGTATAATTTTAGTTTCAATAATGCAAATACTTATATTTTTTGATTGGAAGTTTTTCGATAAATTTTCAAGCTGCTTCAATATTATAATCAAGCTGAAAATTCACCTGCCGCGTTAAAATATTTTATTTCCCGATGATATACCTCGTTTTGCTTTTTTCGCCTTCT
>CAYUAN010000179.1:0-11194 GCA_964442545.1 uncultured Prolixibacteraceae bacterium
GACCAACATGTGTATACACAAGTACCGGGTAATGCTAATGCTTTTTACGCGGGTACGGATGGTGGAATATTTAGAACTAATGACGGAGGAGCTACATTTGCCAGCCTGAACAGAAATTTCAATGTAACGCAATTCTATGCGGTAACCAGCCATCCTTTTGGTGGTATTATTGGTGGTGCTCAGGATAATGGAACAATCTTTATGGATGGTTCGGGAAACAGTCCGTTGCAAGGCCGTAAAATTTTCGGTGGTGACGGTGGTTGGGCTGCTGCATCATCTTTGAACTCTGATGTGGTTTTTGCTTCTTTGTATTATTCAAGTATTTCCCGTTCAGGTGATTTTGGACATACTTTCCAAAATCCGGCTGAGCCAAGTAATCCTACCTCGGCAAATTTCTATAATCAGGATATGATTGATGCAAATGTGCATAATGCTAAAGGTGGCGGACCCTTTGTTTCCAATGTTATCTTGTGGGAAACCACAAATTTCCCGAATAGTGCCGATACCGTAAAATTTGTGGCTGATACAAATTATGTGGTTGGAGATACAATTACGGGCCGTAGTTTGAAAAATAATCGTTATCCGTTCTACCATATTGTGAATAAAAGTTATTCAAAAGGAGATACAATTTATATGGCAGATCCGGTACAGTCACGTTTGTTCTTTGGTACAAAGAATAAGATTTATATGACGCCCGAAGCCTTGTATTTTAAAAATAAGACGCCGGTATGGTATGTCGTTGCCACAACCAATGGTGTTGTTAATAAACTGCGTATTTCTAAAGATGGTAAATATCTGTATTATACTGTAAATAATAGGTTATATCGATTAGGTGATTTACATACGGCTGTGGATTCGGCTTCTATGGATGTTGCCGGTTCAAATTATCAGTTGACCAATGATTTGATATTTACTGCTAGTAATTTTATAACTTCCATTGCCATTGACCCTGCAGATGCTGATCGTGTAGCAGTTACTCTTGGAGGCTATTCAAGTGGTTATAAGCATGTTTACTTCTCCAAAAATGCAACCTCAGCCAGTCCTGCATTTGCTCCTAAAGAAGGGAATCTGCCGGCATCTTTGCCTGTTTATGCTGCGCTTATTCCGGTAAATAATCCGGATCAAATGATTATCGGTACAGAAAACGGAATATTCTTTACGAGCAATATTAATGCTGCTGCTCCGAATTGGCAGGTAGCGAATAATGGTATTGACGAGGACGTGCCTGTATTTATGCTGCACCAACAGATTTATCAGCAACCTTTCCGCCGTGTTACAGTTTACGATAACGGAACACCTATTTATACGGATTATCCGGGTATATATAACTATGGTGTTATTTATGCTGCTACACATGGACGTGGTTTCTTCATATCGAAAGAATATGTTGGTATTCCGGAAATTGAAGAAGGTCAAAAGGTGGAGAAAGCACAATTGAAACTTTATCCGAATCCGGTAGAGAATTACGCCACGCTGGAGTTTGAGTTAAGCGGCACAAGCAATGTACTGATTCAAGTGTATGATATGCAAGGACGTGTAATTCGTGATTTGAATCTGGGTAACCGTAGCGGACAATTAAAAGAGCGTCTTGATTTCTCTGACCTGCCTGCCGGAACCTACTTTATCCGCATGAATGCCGGTAATCAAACTACCGTGAATAAGTTTATCAAGCGATAAATTATTATATAACAATATTAAAAAGGCTTCCCGTTTGGGAGGCCTTTTTTGTTGGTAATTTGTGCAAATGAGTCTAAAAAAATGCTGTTAGATATGCAACAAATCTTAACTTTGTGCAATGAATTTTTAACAAATAAAAATGGCTGATATGGCTGATGAAATAAAATTAGCGCAAGTTGGAAACAGAGGCAAGAAAGTCCGTTCCGACTGCTACGTTGAATTGGAATTAAGAAAAAACGGCGGCATTGAATTGGAACTGAAATCCAAGGTGGATGCAATGTTCGGCAATGCCAACCGTAAACTTATCCGGGATATATTGGAATTTTTTGAGGTGACAAATGCCCGGATTTACGTGGAAGATACCGGCGCATTACCCTTGGTTATTGCTGCCCGGGTGGAAGCGGCCGTAAAATTGCTGAAAGATACAGCTAAGGAGTATTTGCTTCCGGTAATTGAGGAGAATAAAAACAATTCGGAAAAAGAAATGCACCGGATTTCCCGTTTATACCTGCCCGGCAATAAGCCGAGTATGATGATAAACGCGGGGATTCATCAACCTAACGGTATTATTCTCGACTTGGAAGATGCAGTGGCTCATGATAAAAAATATGAGGCTCGTTTTCTGGTACGTAACGCCCTGCGCGGAATGAATTTCTACGGAGCGGAACGCATGGTGCGCATTAACCAGGTGCCTGCCGGATTAAAAGATTTGGATTTTATCGTTCCGCATCATGTGAATCTGATACTGGTGCCCAAATGTGAAAGCGCGGAGCAGATCTATATGGTGAATGATCGCATTGAGCAGATAAAGATGGATTTGCGTTTACATACGCATATTTGGCTGATGCCCATAATCGAATCGGCCATGGGAGTGATCAAGGCCTACGAAATCGCTTCTGCAGCCGATAATATTGTGGCGATGGCTATTGGCCTGGAAGATTATACTGCCGATATTGGAACACGGCGTACCGATGAAGGTACGGAATCCTTCTTTGCCCGCTCCATGGTGGTCAATGCTTGCCGCGCGGCCGGTATTCAACCCATCGATTCGGTATTTTCCGATGTATCTGATATGGAGGCTCTGGCCCGAAACGTGCAGAAATCCAAGGCGCTCGGCTTTGACGGGATGGGCTGTATTCATCCGCGTCAGATTGCCGTAATTCATAAAAACTTCGCGCCGGACGAAGCGGAGATTCAGAAAGCACAACGTATTGTTGATGCTTTTATCAAAGCAACGGAAAAGGGACTGGGCGTGGTTTCCCTCGGTTCGAAAATGATTGACCCGCCGGTGGTTAAACGTGCCGAAACAACGCTGAATCTGGCCATCTCATTGGGAATGATTAGCCCCGATTGGCACGATACTTTTGAAGCATAATATTTAAGGAAGAAAATTATGAGTAAACAAAATATAAAATTGGTAAAAAATGCCGCCGGACGTATGGTGCCGGAGGTGGTAAACGGGCAAAAGCAAATTCCATATATGGGCGTAGGCAAATACCGCCCCACAGGACGGAAATACGGGCCTCCGATTCCCACTTGCGCCGATTATCCCGAAGATGGAAACAAATTGGTAAAGGACCTGAAAGAAGCCTTGATTAAAGCGGGTTTGCGGGATGGAATGACGATTTCAACTCACCATCATTTTCGTAAT
The DNA here is from genome assembly GCA_964442545.1 of uncultured Prolixibacteraceae bacterium. GTDB lineage: Bacteria > Bacteroidota > Bacteroidia > Bacteroidales > UBA1556 > UBA6267. The sequence goes on from CAYUAN010000179.1 coordinate 3,329, forward strand.
GGTGATTTAATAGCGAATCAAATATTTGATATTGCGCATGAGTTGGGCGTGAAGGATTTGCGTTGGTTTCCTTCGGCTTCATTTCCCTGCCATGCCTATTTGACGAAATATCTTGAAGACGGAACCATTCACCATATTGAGGGTAGTATGAATGGCGGCCTCGGGCGTTATGCCTCCGAGGGCAAGATGAAAGGAATCGGTGTTTTACGTTCGCATGGCGGACGCTATCAGGCCGTGCAGGATGGCGAAGTGCATATTGATATCGCAGTGATTGCCGCTCCTACCGCCGATGCATTTGGTAATGCCAATGGTGTGGACGGCCCCGCTGCAAGCGGCTTGTTGGGCTTTGCTCTGGCCGATTCGCAATATGCCGATAAGGTAATTGTGGTTACGGATAATCTGGTGCCTTTCCCCTGTATTCCTTGGCAAATTCATGGTAATTATGTGGATTATACCGTAAAGGTGGATAAAGTGGGTGACGCTGATAAGATTGTATCGGGTACAACCAATATTACCAAAAGCCCCGATCGTTTATTGATTGCGGAATTGACCGCCAAATTTTGCGAAGCGACCGGAATTATTCATGATGGCTTTAGCTATCAGGCCGGGGCCGGGGGTACTTCGCTATCCATCGGTATTTATTTTGAAGAGATTCTGCGAAGAAATAACTGGAAGGCCCGCTTTATCCGTGCCGGCAGCAATAAGTATCCGGTGAAAATGCTTGAAGACGGCATCGTGGATTATATCCTCGACGGACAAACCTTTGATTTGGAAGGGGTGCGCTCCATGCGAGAGAATCCCAACCATGTCGCAACCTCGCCTTTTACAAGTTATAACTACCACAGTAAAGGTAATTTTGCATCAATGGTGGACGTAGTGGTGCTGGGTGCTACCGAGGTTGATGTAAACTTTAATGCCAATGTGGTTACGCATTCCGACGGACTGCTGTTGCACGGTATTGGCGGTTGGCAAAATTGCCTCTTCGGTAAAACCGTAATCCTGCCCATTCCGCTTTTCCGCGACCGTATCCCGATTATTGTGGATGAGGTAACGACCCTTTGCGGCCCCGGCGAACTGATTGATGTAATCGTAACCGAGCGAGGTATCGCCATAAATCCGCGTCGTACGGATTTAATCGAAAAGGCTAAGGACAGCGGTTTGCCCATTAAGACGATTGAAGAACTGAAAGCTGAGGCTGAGGCCATTTGCGGTGTGCCCGAGAAACCTGAGTTTGATGATGAGATTATCGCTATTATCAAATGGGTGGACGGAACTGTGATTGATGCCGTGCGCAAAGTGAAAACGAAATAAGTGCGAAATTGATGTTCCAAAAGCCGGATTTATCGAGGATAGATTCGGCTTTTTATTTTCTTCGCTTCCCGTAAATGCTCAGGCTTAAGTCGTCAAGCTGAAAGTTCGAATCATTCCTGTTCCAGATGTAAATAATTAATTTGAGATTCTTGAGCTTATTGCTGTTGATAAATATCGTTTTCTCCAAATAGTGTCGATTATTTGCACAAAGCTGCTCGTCAATTAGATCAAATGCTTGCCAATCAATTTTTTCTTCACCCTTTTTAAGTTCAATAACTAATAAAGGTTTATTTGACCCCAGAACTGTTTTAGGCCGGTCATAAGATATGCGAACAAAAAGCTGTTTGAAATCTATGTTTAAGGTGTCGTTTTTGTAAAGATTCACATATTTTTCTTCCTTGTTTACAACAACGCAGTCGTGCGCTGTCTTAAAAATAGGGCTGTATTCATATTGATACTCGCCGGCAAATCCGGTAAGGGCATAGGAGTAGAGTAAGTTCAGCTTGTCAATATGCTTTTGATGGTTCTCAATAGTTGTTTGTTCCAACGGTTTGGGCTCGAGTTGTTCGTCGAGGCGATACAGATTATCATCGAAAAATAAATTATTTGAAGAAACAAAGCCCTTTACCACGCCCCCTTTGAGAAATAAATAATTGTTAGGTGTTTCAGAAATAGTTGTTTCGGTGCTTAATTGTCCTCCTAAATAATTCAATGCTTTCGGGAAAATCATATCATAATTTTGCTCAAAATAGCGGACCAGGCTTGGTGCAATATCCAAATTGCTGCTGATAGAGGAAAACTGCATAGCATTTTTTACCAAAGGGGAATAAATCAGCAAAGGTGCGCGATAGTTATGGATTCCGGTAGTTTCCGTCCGGCTTTGACTATGATTTCCCGCGATGACAAAAATTGTGCGTTGATAGTCGTTTCGCTTTTGCCATAAACGGAAAAATCTGGTGAGCAGTGTATTGGTTTTGTCTATGTCGTCTGATTCGCTAAAGTCGAAAACAGCACAATACGGAAGCGCCGTATCCGGAGTTGAACTTAAATACCCTTTGGTAAATTCATTAATTGTGGTTGAATCTTGCCGGTTGAAAAACACTAAAGTGTCGAATCCGTAAAGGCTTTTGAAGTAATCGATATGATTAATTTGTGATTTCTGATTCCCCACAAAAAAACTTTGGTATCCGTTTTTCCGTAAAAGTTTGGGCAGACTGCTACAATATAGTTCGTCCGCCTTGTGATAACTTGCAAATTCTTCCGGAATCGGCATTGAGCCAAGTATGCTGCCCGTTTCTTCCACCGGATTATTAGAGGTACAAAGGTTGTTTTTCCAATATAATGCCTGAGGAAACAGATGCTCCATAAATGAACGGCCGTTTGATATTAAAAAATTCGCCGGCCTGTATTGCTGCAAATTCTTCACAAACACGATAACCAGATTCGGTTTTCTACTATTGTCGGGATTGGCTAACCATCCTTCTAACGTACTTGCTCCGCTAAGAATTTGTGTAAACGGATAATTCGGATTTGCAGAAACCGGAACAGCTTTCAATGCTTCTTTTATGCGGTTGTATTCCGCTTTTGTCTGCGGACTTTGATGCAATAAATCGTGTAGGAAGTATTGTGTTTTGCAGGTTTCCAGACGATACGCTTTACCCGCATTCTCTTGGTTTTCAAAAGGGAAAAGCCGGGGGCTGAAAATAAGGGTTCCCATGGAAATCAAAACGAGCGTAGCCATAAGCAGCCGGTTGGTATGCCGCATGTGCTTTCTGAAAAACCATAATGCAACCAAAAAGAATGATAAAGCGGGTAGGCTAAGTTTCCATAAACTGCCCGATAAAGTTGAAAGGCCGGAAGCTAAGTTTAGAAACAGGCTTTTGTCGGCTAAAAGCTCGAAATGCAAATAGTATCCGCTAAGTAAATTATCAAGCAATAGTATGAATGCAAACAAAAATGTCATTAAGATTAAAGCGGGATTTCGCAAATATCTCGATAGTAGAATGGCGGGTAACAGATTGATTAGGAATATGTTCAATCCATAGAATAAGCTGAATAGCATGGCCATCAGCATTACGTCAATTTCATGGCAAGAGCTGCCGTAATATTCAATGATTCTGCCGATAAATAATGCAAGGACCAGAGCCAGACTTAACTGAAAGTTTAATTGTACTCCCGAAGTCAAATAGGAGGGAAGCTCCCTTTGGTTAATCCGGTTTTTGACATAATGCAGTATGTGCAGATATTTGTTTACAATCCATTTGAGCAGCAGGGCCGCCAGCGTCGAGAATGCGATAAAAGCGATGGAAAGCAGGATGTTTTTCAGGGGTGAATAATTTTGCCGGGCAATATCCAGAAAAATAGTACGAAACATACCGTGTACGGCAAAGAAATACATCGATAGTTCCCCGTAAAATAAAATTACCCGGATAAAATAATTTTGTTTCCGCTTCAGCATCAAATGGTAAATCATCCACAGCGCCAGAATGGTAAACATCAAATGGGAGAAATACCAAAAACTTTGGTATAAATTGCCGAGGATAAACAAGACTAAAGCTATGGGAGTGAGAAACTTATTATACCGGATTTCATCCTTTGCGGCGGCCATCATTCCCAAACTGAAAACAGGGATATTGGCCACAAAGAATAAATACAAGCTGCTGTTGTGTGCCACAAACCATGGGTTGAGTAACATGACAACAATATAAGCTGCCAGGGATATTACAAGTAATGCCCGGTTCCCGAATTTCTTTTGCGCCGCCAGCAGCAAAGGAAAAATCATATACAATTGAACAATCATAGAGTAGAACCACCAGGGGCCGTTCATGGAGAATTGCTTGCCCGGGATGAAATTGGAAACAAAAGTCAGGCGCAATAAATACTCTTTGATTAAGGGCAGGGTGAAAAAGGGTGCTCCGGTATAAACGCGCATCAGGCCATAAAAAAGCACCATGGCGAAGAAAAATGCCGGCCAAAGTTTGTTTATTCGCTTCCCTAAAAATGAAAACCATTTGATTTGCCTGTTTTGGTAAGCGCGCATTAAACCATAGCCGCTAATGAAAATAAAAAGCTGCACCCCGTAATGCCCCCAAAACGAAAACAGGAGATTTATACTTTCCAATGGTTGCGTGGCGATGCCGTGAAATAAATCACTAATTCCTTGAGCATTAAAGTCAAACTCATTTTCCTTTGCCGTAGGGGCAATCCAGTGAAAATAGTTGTGAAAGGCAATTAATAAAATGCCAATCCCTTTCAGGATATTGCTGTCTTCGATGCTTAAGGCGCTGATACTTTTGCTTAATTTCATTCCTGCCGTTTAATGAAATGCTAATGTAAAAAAAATAGCTGCAAGCGTAGGGACAATTACTACTTTTACCCCGTGAAAGTGCCCAGTAATAAGATTAGTGATATTCGCCGTTATTATACGGCAAAGCTTGCGGCTGTCAGCAACCAGCAAGAGGCAAAATATGCAGTGGATTCGGTGCTTGCCCGTTTTACGGAAATTCCCCGTATGCAGTTGGCCTTGCATGGGGACAAGCGGGTAGGAGAGTCCCTGTTGTTGAAAATACATTTTGCGGTAAAGGAATTGCTCAGAAACAGGCCTTTGCAGTATGTGCTTGGGGAAACAGAATGTCTGGGGCGGCGCTTTAGGGTGGATGAGCGGGTGTTGATACCGCGGCCCGAAACGGAAGAATTGCTTACTGAAATCATTGCCGATGTGAAGAATTCCATACCGGCCTCTGCTTTGGATATCGGAACCGGAAGTGCTTGTATTGCCATAAATCTGGCCAAAGCTTTTCAGGGAAAAGTTTATGCTATGGATATTTCGCAAGACGCATTGAAGCTGGCGGCGCAAAATGCCCGCTTGCATAAGGTGGATATCGATTTTATTGAAGGCGATATTTTGGATAAGTCGTCGTGGGCCGGCTTGCCTGTGGAATTAGATTTAATTGTAAGCAATCCGCCCTATGTGCGTATGCGCGAAAAACAGCAAATGCAGGCCAATGTGCTGGATTTTGAACCGGAGGTTGCACTGTTTGTCTCCGATGATGACCCCTTGATTTTTTATCGCCACATCAGTGCGTTTGCAGCCGGACATTTGGCGCCGGAGGGCCTGTTGTGGTTGGAAATAAACGAATTTCTGGCCGAAGAAACGAAATCCTTATTGGAAAAAGAATTTAGCGAGGTGAAGCTTTTCAAGGATTATAAAGGTGCCTGGCGATTTGTCCGGGCTCAATCGGTAAAATAGTCCACAACAGCGGTTTCCAATTCCAAACTTCCCATATAATCCAGTACCTTTTTATGCTCGGGATGCACACGGTATTCGTTTAAGGCGTCCTCATCGTTTAGTGTAACCGTGAGTGCCAGGTCGAAGGCGGCCGCACGAGTGCTAAAATTCAGGCCGGTTTCCATTTGGCTTATCGCGTCAATTGCTGTGGGCAGTGTGTTCAGCATGTCTTTGAGTCTGTGTAATATGCGCTCTTTTTCCTCTGCCGGATAATCCCCTTTTAGTTTGATAAATACAATATGTTTTAGCATCGTTTTGCAAATTTTAATTTGTTGAAACAAATATAGCGAATCGGGCGAAGGAAAAAGTAAATTTTATAGTTTTACAATTGAAAGCAAACGCAAATGGAAGAGGTACAAGGCGGGAACAAACAATTATTCCAATTATTGGAAATGCAGATGCCCTTTGGCAAATATAAGGGCCGTGTGTTAATCGATCTGCCCGAACCTTATCTGGTTTGGTTTCGGCAGCAAGGTTTCCCAAAGGGTAAACTGGGCGATTTATTGCAATTATGTTACGAAATAAAGGTGAACGGACTTGAAGGGATGGTTCGTTCTATTAAACACCGATAATTAAATTTTAAAACTATGAAATTAGCACGTACATTGATTTTAGGACTGAGTTTGCTGACGCTAAATTTAATGGCGCAAACCGAAATTACGCCGCAGATGTTGAGTGAGATGCAAAAGAATTATCACAACATGCCCGCTCAAAAGGCATTGGAAAATGCGGTAAGTAATAATGATATAAAAAAACTGGCGGTCAATCGCGCGAATATGGGGAAAGTGGATAAGTATTTCTCCAACCGTGTGGAGACCGACGGGATTACCAATCAGCAAAAGTCAGGGCGTTGCTGGCTGTTCACGGGCTTGAATGTGTTGCGTCCCTACGTGATTCAGAATAAAGGAATCAAGGGGTTTAAGTTTTCGCAATCCTACCTTTTCTTCTACGACCAGTTGGAAAAAGCCAATCTGTTTCTTGAGGGCATCATCGCTACAGCCGACAAGCCGATGGACGATCGAAAAGTGGACTGGTTTTTTAAGAACCCCATCGGGGATGGCGGCCAGTGGACGGGTATTGTGGATTTGGTGGAGAAATACGGCGCGGTGCCGGAGGATGTAATGCCGGAGAGTTATCAGGCCAATCACACTTCTATGATGAGTAAAATGCTGGCTCGCAAACTACGTGAGGATGGTTTGGAATTGCGCAAGATGAATGCGGACGGTAAAAAAGAAAAAGATTTGCGTGCCCGCAAGCAGCAGATGCTGAGTGAGATTTACCAAATACTTGCTTTGAGTTTAGGCGAGCCCCCGGCAGAGTTTCAATGGCGTTATAAAAAGGAGGATGGTAGTTTGAGTGAACGGAAAACTTATACGCCAAAAAGTTTTTATGATGAGTTTGTGGGCGTTCAGCTCGACGATTATATAATGTTTATGAATGACCCCACGCGCGCTTATTACAAATTATATGAAATTGAATATGACCGTCATCGAGCCGACGGACATAACTGGCGCTATATCAATCTGCCCATCGATGAGATAAAGAAATTTGCCAAGGCTTCCATTTTGGGAAACGAGGCGATGTACTTTTCTTGTGATGTGGGAAAACAATTGGATAACAATCGCGGATATCTGGATATACATAATTATGATTATGATGCGTTGATGGGGGTGGAATTTGGAATGGATAAAGAGCAGCGCATTGCCACGCATGAGAGTGGTTCGTCACATGGTATGACCTTGGTCGCCGTGGATGTTGATGCTGAAGGTAATATTAACAAATGGTTGCTGGAAAACAGTTGGGGAATGACCGGTTATAAGGGCCACCTGATTATGACGGATGAATGGTTTAATGAATATATGTTTCGCCTGGTGATAAATAAGAAATATGTTGATGCCAAAACATTGGAAATACTGAATCAAAAACCCATTATGCTTCCGCCTTGGGACCCGATGTTTACCCCCGAACCCTAAGCCGGTTTATATTTGGAAAATAATGTTCTCATGATGGGAATAATTACTAAGTAAAGGTATTGTATCGTATTGAAATACAATACCTTTATTTTTATGGCACAGTGCTTGCTTAATTGAGGCCGAGGAATTAATAGTGATCACCGTAATAAAGGTAGGAGTTTATTCATTGATACTATTAAAAAAATATTGGGCTGTCAGATAAGCGTGGCAGCTTTAATATTTTTAAAGCTTTACTGAAATCATCTCTTATTTATTCAAAATCTCAAATACGTTTCCGTAGAAAAGAAAACAGAT
>CAYUAN010000180.1:0-1911 GCA_964442545.1 uncultured Prolixibacteraceae bacterium
CTTTCGATAGCCGGAAGTAAATCCTCGGCGGCCTTCACTTTCGACATACCCACGGAGGAACCGCCCGAATTGGGCTTTACAAAACAAGGCAAGCCCACCTGATTCAAAATATGCTCCTCATCAATGGGATTTCCCTGAAACAGATGCACCGAATTGGCTACATTCACACCCAAATCGCGCACGATATGATTGCACCAGGCTTTATTAAACGTAAGCGCCGAAATCGTGAACGCACTGGAGGTGTTGGGGATGCCCAGCATCTCGAAATATGCCTGCAGTTTACCATTCTCCCCCGGGTCGCCGTGAATGATATTAAACACCACGTCAAAAGTGATTTTGGCCCCGTTTACCACTACCGAAAAATCATTCTTATCAATGGGATATTCCGTCCGGTCCGGAGCGACATAGGTCCAGTTCCGGCCTTCGATTAATATTTGAAAACCACGATATTTATCCGGATTAAGATTATCAATTACAAATTTGCTGCTTTTGATGGAAATTACCTTCTCGCCGGAGTTACCTCCGCAAACTACTGCTACATTTTTCATAAAACCGTTTTCATTAAACCGGGACAAAGATACGAAAGCATCACAATAAATTCACAGGAATAAAGGAGTTATACTGTTGTTTACAGACAACACTTTTTACTACTTTTTGTTGTTTCCAGACAACACTTTTTGGCGTTTTTTGTTGTTTCTATACAACATTTTTTGTATCTTTGCATCAAAATTATAAAGCCGTTATGGACGAATTATTCAAATACTCGAACCTAAAACTTAAAGGAACCGATTTTCGGTTTACCCGGTATTTATTAGACGAGATACACTGGGGCGACCGGCTAATCGGAATCAGAGGAGCCAGGGGAACAGGCAAAACCACGTTGATGTTGCAACATCTGAAAAGGAATTTCGGCACAAGCAGCAAGGCACTTTATGTTTCTCTGGACAGTTTTTATTTTACCAAAAACCGGCTATTCGATTTTATCGAGCAATTCCATCTGGATGGCGGCAAAGTGGTATATCTGGATGAGGTACACCGGTATCCCGACTGGTCGCGGGACATCAAGAACATCTACGATTTATACGATGATATAAAAATTGTCTTTTCCGGATCTTCCGCTCTGCAATTGTATAAACTCGAGGCAGATTTAAGCCGGAGGGCAGCCGTATATGACTTGCACGAACTTTCGTTCCGGGAATATCTGGCATTGGCACATAAAAAGTCTTTCGAGCCGTACAGTTTAAAAGATATTTTGAAGAACCATATTGATATCGCCGGAGAGATTTCAAAAGAGATTGATATCGTTCCCGAATTCAAAAAATATCTAAAGGAAGGTGCTTATCCGTTTTTTATCGATACCAAAGGACGCTTTTATGAGCGGCTAATCAGCACGGTAAATTTGATTATTGAAACCGATTTACAAATCATTGAGAAAATCAATTTTCAAACCACCTACAAGCTACGGAAACTTATCGCTTTGCTGGCAGACACGGTTCCGTTTAAGGTCAACATTTCGGATTTAAGCCGGAAAGTAAACCTGAGCAGAGACTCCTTATTACGGCTGCTGGATATTTTGGACAAGGCCGATTTAATTAAATTAATCAGACAAGAAGGATCGGCCGGTGGTTACCTGACCAAGCCCGACAAGATTTACCTGAATAACAGTTCGCTATTGATGGCGCTAAGCAGTGCTGAGACACGGATTGAAGGAACCGTGCGGGAAACATTTTTTATGAATCAATTACTCAAAGAACACCGGGTGGCCTCAGCCAGGAAGGGGGACTTTCTGATAGATAAGAAATATCTGTTTGAAGTAGGTGGAGCCAATAAAACCTATGATCAAATTGCCGGCATACGGAATTCGTATATCGCCGCCGATAATCTGATTGTGGGTTATAAGAATAAAATACC
>CAYUAN010000181.1:0-2835 GCA_964442545.1 uncultured Prolixibacteraceae bacterium
ATATAGATGATAATTGGGAGATAAGCTTTTTGGGAAATTATGTCAATAATAATTACGAAATCGTACCTCAGAGCCGCGAAACAAATTTCGGTAGTTTGTTCGAAGCCCTGCGCTTTACCGTTTATTTCGACGGCCACGAAGTGGACCGCTTTCAATCCTATATGGGCGCATTTACCACCCGCTACCACAAACGCAAACTGGATGTCAATCTGAGTGTTTCGGCCTATCGTACTTATGAGCAGGAAACATACGATATCATGGGCCAGTATTGGCTGGATGTGCTGGAAAATGACCTGGGCGATGATGGTTTTGGTGAGGTGGCATTCAACAAAGGTGTGGGCACCTACCTTGATCATGCGCGCAATTATCTGGACGGCCGTGTGCTTTCGGTGCAGCATCGCGGAAAATACCGCAATCTGATGTGGGGCTTTAATGTGCGACATGATATTATCGACGACCAATTGAATGAGTGGAGTATGATTGATTCGGCGGGCTTTGTCCTTCCGCATCCGAAAGATAATATCGGCAATATGATTCCGGGATATGTGCGTCCGAACGAAATTCTTATGAATGAGGTGGTGCGCTCGGAAAACCATATCGAGTCGAACCGCTATTCGGCTTACGTGCAACAACTGTGGATAAAGCAAAAATCGGATACGTCCGCCAAATACAGCTTTAACGCGGGACTGCGCTTTAATTACTGGGATTTTAGCAATGAGCTTTTGCTGAGTCCGCGGGCAAACCTGATTGTTAAGCCGCATTGGAAACATAATATGGCCTTTCGTATTGCTGCGGGAATTTATTCCCAACCGCCTTTTTACCGCGAAATGCGCGGCCTCGACGGTCAGGTGAACTATGATATTAAGGCCCAGAAGTCGGCGCATTTCGTTGCCGGAACCGACCTGATTTTTAAGGCCTGGGGCCGTCCGTTTAAGTTTACGACAGAGGTTTATTATAAATATATGTGGGATTTGATTCCCTACGAAATCGATGATGTGCGCGTTCGCTATTTTGCCGAAAATAATGCGGTGGGCTATGCTACCGGAATCGACTTGAAACTGAACGGGGAATTTGTGCCCGATGCCGAATCGTGGATTGGTATTTCGCTGATGCAAACCCAGGAGGACATACTGGACGACTATTATTACGATTATTATAATTCGGACGGGCTAATTATTCAACCCGGAATTACCCCCAACGATGTGCCTGTGGATAGTGTGAAAGTAGAGCCCGGATTTATTCCGCGGCCTACCGACCAGCGTTTTTCCTTTAATCTGTTTTTCCAGGATTATATCCCCGGCTACCCGACTTTTAAGGTGCATCTGAATTTGGTTTATGCCACCGGTCTTCCTTTTGGCCCGCCGACGCATGAACGTTATCAGCAAACCCGCCGCTATCCTGCCTATCGCCGGGTGGATATCGGATTCTCCAAACAGCTGATTAGCGAGGATACCGATTTCAGAGCCAAAAATCCGTTTCGCTTTTTCAAGTCGATGTGGATAAGTTTGGAGGTGTTCAACCTCTTGCAAATCGACAATACCCTTTCCTATAAATGGATTAGCGATGTGAATGGCGCCTATTACGGCATCCCCAATTATCTTACCTCGCGCCAGATTAATCTGCGTCTGCAAGCGAAATTCTAAAGCCGCTTCCGTTTTGCCCTGCCAAATTTTTATTGATAAATTGCGTAGTTTTGTATCAGACCAATACCGGAAATTATGAAACTGAAAAATATACTGATAGCATTCTTAATTCTGACTTTTAGCGCCTGCTCAAGCTATGAGGTGGTGCATGTGGAAAAGGATACGCCGGCTCCGCAGGCCGCGGGTTTTTACTATTCGCTGCCCCGTACGGTAATGACTATTGATATCACCATTACACGCGTGGATAAAATTGCGGGCCCTTATGCCAAATATGCCTCCAAATATTTGGGAATAAAAGACCCGGTATTGCAAAATCAAACGTCTTATGAGCTTACGGATATTTCCATTAATACCTATGCGGAACCCGATCCGGACAATTATTATTTCGTAAATCTGAAGCATTACAAACCGGGCCGTGCCAACCAAATGATGATTGCGCTGAGCAAAGCGGGATTGATTCAGGATTTGAATGACAACAGCGATAAGAAAATCGAGCAGGACCGCAAGGAAAACAGTCATCGTAAGCGCATAGACTATTCGGAAACCTTCAAATATTTCGCGGATAATAATCTGGTGGAACGGGTGGATACCATTGTGGAGCTGGTAAGCATGGATACGGTAACGGTAGAGCGGCGTACTTTGCGTAAGCGTATGGTGGAGAAGTCGATGGAACAAAAGGCCAAGGATGCGGCCGACTTTATTATGAAGGTTAAAGAACAGCGCCTGGACATTCTGACCGGAGCGCAGGAAGTGCCTTATTCCGAGGCCACGGTGAAATATATGAGCGACGAATTGGAGAAGTTGGAGAAGGAATATATGATGATGTTTGTGGGTATTACCGAAACCGAGGTGCTGCACTATCGCTATTATTATTTGCCCAGTCCCGAGGTGTATTCGGCCTCTATTCCTTTGTTTAAGTTTTCGCATCAAAAAGGCATCGTGCGCGAGGATGCCCCCGATGGCGATATGGTATATATCCATGTGGACCGCGCCGGAAATACCCGTAAGCTGGAACGTTTTATTCAGGAAAATGATCAGGAGCAGGAGGGTAAAGGTTTCTTTTACCGTATCCCCGAATATGCCAAATTTACCATCAAGCAAGGTGATATTTTTCACGATACCTACAGGGACATCACGCATCTTCACTTGACTTTGTCCCGCCTTGAGTCCGCCAGAAGATTCAAAAACGATT
>CAYUAN010000182.1:0-9412 GCA_964442545.1 uncultured Prolixibacteraceae bacterium
GCCAAGGCCAAAACTATTGACGAGATTTTCGAGTTTATCGATTATTGGGACGAAGCCCGCAACGAACTGGATTTCGATATCGACGGCATTGTGGTTAAGGTGAATGATTACGCCCGGCAGGAGCAATTGGGTTTTACGGCCAAGTCGCCTCGATGGGCCATTGCCTATAAGTTTAAGGCCGAGCAGGTGGTTACCGAGTTGCTGAGCATCAGTTATCAGGTGGGCCGCACGGGTTCCATCACGCCGGTGGCCAATCTGGAGCCGGTACAACTGGCGGGAACAACCGTAAAGCGGGCCAGTTTGCATAATGCCGATATTATCGAGGAACTGGATTTGCACGAACACGACTTTGTGAAAGTGGAAAAGGGCGGGGAGATCATTCCTAAAATCGTGGGGGTGGATTTAAGCAAACGCAAAGCCGGCAGCCCGAAAATAAAGTTTATCGAACACTGTCCCGAATGTGGCGCGCCTTTGGTGCGTCGTGCGGGCGAGGCCAATCACTATTGTCCTAACGAATACCATTGCCCGCCGCAAATAAAAGGAAAGATTGAGCATTTTGTGAGCCGTAAGGCGATGAATATAGGGATGGGCGAGGCGACGGTAAATGCCTTGTATGAAAAGGGTTTTGTGCGTAATGTAGCCGATCTGTACGACCTGCGGGCGGAGCAATTATTCCAATTGGAAGGCTTTAAGCAGAAGTCGGTGGAAAATCTGTTGCGCAGCATCGAAGAATCGAAGCAAACACCTTTTGAAAAAGTGCTGTTTGCGCTCGGTATTCGCTATGTGGGCCAAACGGTGGCCGCGAAATTGGCGCACTACTTCGGGTCGATGGAACGCCTGATGAACGCGACACAAATGGAATTGATGATGGTAGATGAAATCGGGGAGCGAATAACCGAGAGTTTACTGGAGTTTTTTGCCGATGCCGATAACCGAAAAATTGTAGAGCGCCTGAAAGCGGCCGGATTGAAATTCGAGCTGGAGCAGAATAGGGAAGAAGCTCCGGATTTGTTGCAAGGCAAGTCATTTGTAGTCAGCGGAAAGTTTAGCATTGCCCGTGATGAGTTGAAAAAGTTGATTAGCAAATACGGTGGTAAAAATGTGAGTTCCATTTCGTCCAAAACCGATTATGTGATTGCCGGAGAGGCCATGGGCCCCGCCAAGCTTAAAAAAGCCGAATCACTCGGAGTCCCCATTATCTCGGAAGAGGATTTTATGAAAATGATTAATAAGGATTTATGATATCAACCTTCGCGAAAGCTACGGTCGATAGATTTGATTTGGTTCGCAAAAACTCCAATACCCCATTACTCCATTATTCCAATACTCCAAAAAATAACACCCGCACGCCGATCTGTTGTTTTTAACACAATCTAACAAGTCCTGATTATAATTATGTTGTGAACAATAAATAATGAGTTATCTTTGCTTGCAATAAATACATGATTTTTAATTAAATCAAAGAATAAATTAAATTATTAAATGGCTAAAACACACAGTTTTCACATTCCCGTAATGGGAATTGGATTCACGATTGACACGCCTCTCAAAGTTTCCCACCTCGGTATTGATTCGGTAGTTTCTATGGTTGATGATATATTGGTTGAGAAACTGAGGAAGTTTTATTGTGAAAAGTTGGAGCTTCCTTACAAAGAGATCAGCGCCAAAGTGGACGATTTCCGGGCCAAGCGTTTTACCGCTTATCTGGATTTCATGCACGATCAGGCAGAGCAAAAGTTTGAGGAGCTGAAGAACGCCACCATCGATAAGGGTTATGAAATTCGCGATTATCTGGAAATGCTTCCGGACAGTTCCGAATTGAAGGCCGAATTCCGCAGCTTGGCTTCCAAGTATATGAATTTGAATGAGATCGGCCGGCGTATCAAAGACAGTCTGCGCATGGGTAGCATTGATGTGAACATCATGACCAAAGTGGACAAAGACAATTACCGCAAAGGGGAAAAACTTCCCGTTGAATACAATGATGCTCATGCGGCTTTGCGCGGTTTCGCAATGAGTAAATTAAAATCTTCCATCATCCTTTCAGCCGGAATGAACCCGCGTCTGTATAATTATATGGAGCAGTTCGAGGACTTCTATCCTGATGAAACGGGCGAGATTAAAAAGAAGATTGTATTGAAAGTTAGCGATTTTCGCTCAGCATTGATTCAAGGAAAATATTTCGCCAAAAAAGGAATCTGGGTAAGTGAGTACCGTATCGAATCGGGGCTCAACTGCGGCGGGCATGCATTTGCCACCGACGGTTACCTCCTGGGGCCTGTTTTGGAAGAATTTAAACAAAAACGCGAAGAGCTGATTGATACGGTTTGGGAAACCTTTATTCAGGGAACCAAACTCAAGGAACGCGCTTTGCCCAAGGAAAAGCTTGGCATCAAAATTACGGCCCAGGGTGGTGTAGGTACCGCCGAGGAGCACGAATTTTTGATGGACTACTACAAAGTTGACTCGGTAGGTTGGGGGTCGCCTTTCCTCTTGGTTGAAGAAGCCACAACTGTGGATAAGGATACTATGGATCAGCTGGTTAAAGCTGAAGAAAAGGATATTTATCTGAGTAATATTTCACCTTTGGGTGTGCCATTCAACAGTTTGCGCGGCAATACCAAAGATGTGGAAAAACTCGAACGGATTAAAGCCGGAAAGCCGGGCAGTCCTTGCCCCAAGCGCTATGTGGCCTTGAATACCGAATATAATAAAACCGGCCTTTGCACGGCTTCGGCCAAATTTCAAAAGATTAAGATTGAGGAATTGCATCAAAAGGGATTGAATCCGCAGGAGTATTTGAAAGAATATGATAAGATTGTGGAGAAATCCTGTACCTGTGTCGGATTGGGAACTTCGGCATTGATTGCCAACGGCATCGATACCAAAGTGGAGGGCCCGGGCGTATCGGTATGTCCCGGTCCGAATTTGGCTTATTACTCCCGCAAGATGTCCCTGAAAGAAATGGTGGACCATATTTACGGACGTGTGAATGTGATTTCGCGTAACGACCGCCCCAATATGTTTATCAAGGAATTGGGCATTTATGTGGATTATTTGAAAGATAAACTCGAAGAAGCCGGAACCGAGATGAATCGCAAGCAGGAAAAATATTTTGAGACCTTTACCCATAATATGGAAGAAGGAATCAATTATTATAAAAACTTGTTTGCCAACATCAAAGGTAAATTTGAAGACAGCAAAACGAAAGTGCTTAACGAACTGGATAACAATCTGGAGCAATTGCAGATGTTAAAGATGAAATTGCAGGATAAGAGTGTGAATACGGTGAAGGTTCGGAAATAAGCTTTAAGTATTGAAACAATATTAGAAAGCCGGGAATGATTTTTCCGGCTTTTTTATGCGAAAAGTTCCCGATTCAGCAATTCCAGCAAGCGGCGTATTTTGCGATTGTAATAGCGTTTTTTGCCATAGCCTACTACGTAGATAATTCCGCGTACCGCATTGGTCAGGAAAATCTCATCCGCCTCTTCCAGTTCTTCGGGCTGCAGCGATTTTGTTTGCAATCTGAAATTGCTCTTGCGAATAATCCGCGCAATTTGTTGCCGCATTATGCCGTCCAGAGCACCATCCTCCAGCGGCGGGGTATATATTGCGTCCCCCTTGATAATAAACAGGTTTGATGAAGTTGCTTCCGCGATGTTTCCCTTACGGTTTAGCAGCAGGGCGTCATCCCAGCCGTTTTCCTTTGCTTCGCGTGCGGCGAGCACATTTATCAAACTGTTGGTGGTTTTAATTTGAGTCAAAACATTCTGCTCCCGCTCCACACTTTTTGCAATGCCGATTAACAATCCCTTGCTGTTTAGTTCAAAGCTATTCCCGGACATGGACGCACATTCCATAATAAAGTCACAATCGTCCGTTTCGGGGGCATACAGCCCACCGTCAGAGCGGAACACACTTAATCTGATGCGTGCGGAGTCGCCTATATTGTTTTCGGCGCAAAGCCGGTCAATTAAAGCGGACAGATTTTGTTTCTTAAGCAAATCATTTGATTTATAGCCCAAAATTTTCATTCCTCTTTTTAGGCGCTGCAGATGAAAGTCCAATAAAGGGACGCTTCCCTGAAACAGACGCATACTTTCAAATAGCCCGTCGCCGTAGCGAAAGGCACGGTTGTTGACTGAAAGAATTTCGGCTTTAATGATAAGTTTGTCGTTATGTAAAATATATTGCATAATTTCCCTGCTGGAAATGCAAAACTAAGATAATTGTGCTTTTTGTAACTATATCGAATGAAAATAGTATAAAATGCTTAGCATTAAAATAATTGAATATGATGAACAGTATATTTCGGTATTTAGCGGTGCTATTGCTCAGCTTAGTTTTAATAAATTCTGAAAGTTATGCCCAATCACGTCGTGGAGGAATGGCAAATCATTATGTTTCCAAATCCCGCAAGGCGAATAAAATATTTGAAAAAGCGCGCGATGCCTTTTATGCAAAGAATTATGAAGATGCGGAATTTTATTTGGACAAAACACTTTCCTTCGACTCAAGTTTTATTGAGGTATATATTTTGCGCGGGCAAATAGCCATGGAGCAGCATAGAAACTATGATGCTATTAAGAATTATAATAAAGCAATAGAGTTGAATGAAGATTTTTACCCGAAGTTATTGTATATGACGGCCACTATGGAATTGGATAAAGGCCTTTATTACTCTGCTTTGAAACATTTTAAGGCTTATGCCAAGCGGCCTGATGCCGACCCTTCATTAAGACGCCGAATTGAAAACGGTGTGGATCGTTGCGATTTTGCCATCTATCAAATCGAACATCCGGTACCGTTTAATCCCATTAATCTGGGGCCCAATGTGAATACCGAATTTGACGAATATATCAACACCATCAGCACGGATGATCAGGAATTAATCATTACCCGTTTATATCCCGCAACTACACGAAATACGCATACCATGCGCGGGAAAACGGAAGATTTTTTTGTTTCTTATCGTGATGCCGATGGCAATTGGACGAAGATAAAGAATCTGGGTCCTGTTTTTAACTCATTGGATAATGAGGGCGCAATGTCGATTGCTCCGGATAACAGCATTGCTATTTTTACGGCTTGTTATCGTGATGAGGGTTTTGGCAGTTGTGATTTATATATTTCCCGGCGCAAAGGTGATAAGTGGTCTTATCCCGAAAACATGGGAGCCGATGTAAATACACGTTGGTGGGAAACCAACTCAACCATTAGTTCCGATGGTAAAACCATTTATTTTATCAGCAATCGAAAAGGAGGTGTTGGGAAATCGGATATCTGGAAAGCCGAAAAAGATAAATACGGCCAGTGGGGCAATGTGCAAAATCTTGGTATTGTGGTAAATTCAAAAGGAAAAGAAATGACGCCCTATATTCACCCGGATGGCCGCACATTGTATTTTGCCTCCGATGGCCATATGGGCATGGGTGGAATGGACCTTTTCGTTACGCATATGGACGAAAACGGAAATTGGAGCAAACCGGTAAATATGGGATATCCCATTAATACCATTGAGAATGAAATGGGCATTATCGTAAATGCCAAAGGAAACCTGGCATACATTTCCTCTCAGCGTAAAGGCGGTTTTGGCGGTTATGATGTTTATAATTTTGATTTATATAAAGAGGCGCGCCCCGATCCGGTTACCTATATGCGTGGTTATGTTCGGGATGCCGAAACACATAAACCTCTTGAAGCTAAGTTTGAATTGGTTAATCTTTCCTCCGGAAAAACCATTATTAACTCAACATCCGACAAGGAGAAAGGTGATTTTATGGTGATTATTCCGGTGGGTATTCCGCTGGCATTAAGTGTGGAAAAACAGGGTTATCTGTTTTATTCCGATAATTTTGATGTGAAAGCAGATTCTGTTAATCTTAAGGCATATATTAAAAATGTTGATTTGCAACCATTAAAGGCAGGGCAAAGTGTAGTTCTAAAAAATATTTTCTTTGCCTCGGGTAGTTACGAGTTGGAAAAAGAATCCTATACGGAACTAAACAAACTTTATGATTTATTGGCACATAATAACACACTGCGCGTAGAAATCAGCGGATATACCGATAATGTGGGAAGCAGAAAGGATAATATCCTGCTGTCGCAAAACCGCGCGAAAGCAGTTGTGGATTATTTGGTACAAAAGGGTATCGATAAATCACGTTTGATATATAAGGGATATGGAGAATCTCGTCCTGTTGATACAAATGATACAGAAGTTGGGCGTCAGCAAAATCGAAGAACGGAATTGAAAATATTAAATATTTAGGCAAAACGCCGCCTATGAAAACGGAACGGTCCACTTCAAAATTACCTCCGCTTTGGTTATATAAATTGGTCAGCAAGTTGCGTATGCTGTTGCAGAAAATGTATTATGCCCTTGTTCCGGCCAATGTGGCGGTATATGAAATGTCTCAGCAGTTTTGGCTTTCGAAGATGATTGGTGTGTCCTGTGAGCTTAATCTGTCCGAAATAGTCGGAGATGAAAGTTTGGATATTGCTAATATCGCTCGCGAGGCAGGGGCTGATACGGAATCATTATACCGTTTGATGCGGGCTTTGAGTAGCGAGGGAATATTCAGGGAAGAGCAGGGTCGTAAATTTTCTAATACTGCCCGCTCGTATGCATTAATTGGCGGGCCCGGTTCCATGAAATATATGATAAAGCATCAGTTGCATCACGATAATTGGAGTGTGGTAGGGGAGATGAAATACAGTGTGCAGACCGGGAAAAGTGCTGTGCGCAAATTGTTCGGTAAATCGGCTTTTGAACAAATTGCTGCCGACCCGGAACGAAACAGCCTATATAATCTGGCGATGAATAATACTTCGAATCTGATAGCCCAGGCAGCCATATCGGCCTATGATTTTTCAAAGTTTTCATGTTTGGCTGATATTGGCGGTGGAACGGGCCGTTTGCTGGCCTCCATATTAAGCCGGCATCCGCGGATGAAAGGAGTGCTGCTTGATTGGGAGCATGTGGTGGCCGGAGCACCGGAAGTGATGAAAAGATTTGGTGTGGAAGAGCGTGTGGATATTGTTAAAGCGGATTTCTTTGAACAAATTCCACCGGATTGCGATGCTTATATCTTGAAAAATATATTGCATATTTTTGATGATGAGCACTGCATCCGTCTTTTGCAAAAGATACGAGAGCAAGCAAAACCGGGTGCCCGTATTTTGATTTTGGAGATGCTGCTTGGCCCGGCAAATCAACAGTCATATGGCAAAATGTTTGATTTGCAAATGCTGCTCGGACCGGATGGTGCCCGGGAGCGTACGGCGGAAGATTACAGGGCCTTATTTGAAAAGTCAGGTTGGAAATCAATGCTCGTTGTGGAAATGGTTTCCCCGTTTGCCATGCTGGAAGCTCAAGCTTAAAAGAAATAGAATCCTGTTATCAGAAAGCGGTTGTTGACTACCGCATGGGTGTTGCTCACCTTTCCGTCCGCCTGAATATCACCGTACATTACATGCGAATATTCCCACTCAAGTGATACCATCACATTGCCTGATTTAATCGAGATGCTCGGTGCGATGCGATACATTTGGTCAATATCGGCACCTGTGGCATAATAGGGGCCAATGGCATCTTCGCTGGTGCCCAGGTTTTTGGAATAGCCCGCAAAAACAGCCGGTATCAGACTTATTTTTTTCAATTCCTTTTTCCAGACCACATTGGTCCACAAAAGGAGATTATTGGTCGGGGTATATTTCTTTATCCCTGTGACAGAGTCCACCGAAGCAACGGCATAACCGCCCATCATCAGTTGGTCGGTGAGGTTTTGCCCGTAAGTTCCCTTTAGTTTCCAGGTCCAGTTTTTATTCGCCCATTTATAATAGGCCATAAAAGCATAGGAGCCCAGGCGCTCGTCGCTTACATAATTACTGTCGCTTACCAGTTCGGGGCGAATAATCTTATAATCTCCGGCTATGCCGAATGTGCTTTTGCCTGCGGAATAACGCAATTGAATATGTCCGTTCGGAACCATGGAATTTTCCATATACAACGGATTTCGTCCCAAAGGCCCGGAGTTGGCATAGTCGCGTTGCGTAATGGCGGCCAGCATTAAATCCAGACTGCCGAAATGATGGGTGTAGCGCAATTGGGGACTGCGGTTAAACGCCTGAAAGGGAGCTCCGGTGTTCAGGGAAATTACCGTAGGAAAAACCGATACCACAAACATCGGATGCCAGTATTGTCCGGCCAGCAGTTCGTCTTTGCCCCAATCGAAATGAATATAGGCGTGCCGCAGGCGGAAGGTGTTAATCGTTACATTGGAAACCCCGGAAAAATCGGCCTCGATAAATCCGTACACATCGGCACCGAAAGCGCGAAATTGCTTGATTTTGAAGTTTAAGCGGGTTGTGATGGCGCTGAAATTCAGACTGGGTTCCGCATTGATGTCCCGCCCCGTGGCATCGCGTTCAATATCTTTCGGAAAGAAGGTGAATAAACCTTCACGCGCATAAACCACCTGCCGGGTATCAATCCAATAATCGGTTTTAACAAATCCGTGTATGTCAATTTTCAGTTTTTTCTTTTTGGTTTGCGTACTGTCTTGCGCTATAGCAGCCCAAACAAAAGAAAATAACACCAAACTAAGTACGAGTTTCTTCATACGAATACAGTATTAAATAGGAAGCTGCAAATGTAGTTTTTTTGCCCGTAGTTCAATAGCCCCATACTGCCTAAAGCGGTCGATTTTTTCTGATTATAGATAGGGATATCATAACGGACCTTAATTTCTTTCCGTTAAGATTAAGATATAGAAGCTAAGGTGTACGTCTTCTATTTCGACTTCTGTGCCGCAATGGATAAAATTATGCCCAGAATAATTCCCAGCATGGCCGCGAAAACAATACGGTATTCCTCCGGCATCAGAAACGTAACGGTATGTGCGGGAATCCAGAAAAACGGAATGCTGCGCTTAAACACAAAGTCCCATTGCACAAACCAATTAAGGTTCGGGAAAATGGTTTTGAATGAAATAGGGGTCAGGAAGCCGCGAATCGTGCCGCCCTTGTCCAAAATATGCGTATCCGTTATTTTGTGCAAGGTCATAAATACGGGCGCGAAAATCAGATTCATAAAAGTGCTGATGCCAAAGGCGGTGATTATGCGTGTTCCGCCCAGCCCTTCGTCAAAAGCATCGAACACACTGTCGGCTTTCATCGAGGCGATGGCGTTTTGTATGCCCATATATTTTTCCAATAATACCGGCGTGCCGACAGCAAAAATCACAAATGCCATCTTGATTCCGATACCCAGAAAGCCCCACACAATGGCACGGGGAATATAGCCGAAGCCTTCCTGATAGTAACTGCCCGTTTTGATGCGCAGGCCGATTACTTCACCGATCGTGGATAATACGGCAAACTTCAAAAAGCTGGTAAGTACCCAATA
>CAYUAN010000183.1:0-23901 GCA_964442545.1 uncultured Prolixibacteraceae bacterium
TCGGGGCCGTTGGAAACGCCTATTTCAACCTCAACCGGAAGGATACCATATCTCCTGCTTCTACCGTTGGTTTTTACGGCCATATTTTTACCAATAAAACTTTTTTCACCGGGCTATTCAGCAAATTTCATTTCAGCGAAGACCATTGGCGAACTAAAATTGCTGTTGGTTATGGTCATATCAATTTCCAAACTTTTGTAGAAATACCAGAAGGTGTTCCCTCGGTTTGGGCTACCGATCAAAACGGTGATTTTGTGGAATATGAAACCAATATGGCTTACGCTTACGGTGAAATTACCCGGCTGACAATTAAACATCTTTATCTTGGCATTCGGCTGGTGTATTCTTATTTATATACCGAATTCGATTCCCCCACTATTCCCAGTGAAACATTGAATCTTTTCGGCTTAGGATTTGCCAGTGAATACGACACACGGGATAATGTTTTTAATCCGCATAGGGGATTAAATGCTAAATTCCAGACCTTCTCCTTTTTGGAAGATCTGGGCTCCTCGCAAACTTATCACCGGATAAATCCTATCTTTAATATCTATTTTCCCACCGGAACCAATTCCACTTTATTGGCACGTTTTTATGGCGGTATTGCCCTTGGTGACAGCATCCCTTTTAACGGTAAAAACACTGTCGGACGCGACGACCTCAGGGGCTATTCGGACGGACGCTACCGCGCCAATCAGGTATATGACATCCAGGCTGAATATCGTTGGAATTTTTATAAAAAATGGGGTATGGTGGCCTTTGGCGGAGTCGCCATAGCAACAGATGATTTGCAAGGAAATAATTACAGCGGCTTGCTCCCGGCCCTTGGTGCAGGAATTCGTTATATGGTTATTCCAAAACGCAAAATCAATATCGGAATTGATGTGGCTGTCGGTAAAGGTGATTGGGGCATGTATTTCAGGATTGGCGAGACTTTCACCCGCTAAGATGTTTGAGATGTCCACCTTCGCTAAAGCTACGGTCGATAAATTTGATTTGAGATGTCCACCTTCTGCAAAAGCTACGGTCGATAAATTTGATTTGAGATGTTTGATGTATGAATCTTAGATCATTTAAAAAGCTTCAGCAAAACCCAGCACAACGGTTTTGGAACCGCGTTCGCCATAACCGAAATCTATTTGAATATTGGCACGATTGGCACGATCAACCATAATTCGCAAGCCAAAGCCTCCGGAATACCATAAACCATCCAAACTCATATCACTCCAATCCTCGCCCACACGGCCTGCGGACAAAAAGCCCACCACTCCAAATATATTCCAGATTGGCATCCGGAATTCCACTTGGGTATTCATAATCATCTTATCTCGAATAGATCCATAATAATAACCCCGCATGCGCTCTGTGCCCCCGGCTAAACCTAGCGAATAAAACGGCACATCTCCGGAATTTCCCATGGCATATAGCTGCATTCCAATAATATAACGAGGACGCAATTGAATAAAATGGCGCAAATCCAACTCGTAGCTGTAGTAGTTATAATAACTACCCAACAGACCGTCGTAGCCGATAATGTTTATGGAGGCATAAGAGCCTGTATATGAATTATAGCGATTATCGCGTGTATCGTAAATCATGCCCAGGCCGATACCGGAAGAAACACCTCCTTTATAGCCGGGATATTTTGTACGGGTAAAGAAACTGTTGCTATCGAAGTCAATCCGGGTGTAATTGGTATAACGAAACAGAAACCCCAAATATACTTGCTGCTTAGTGTCCAAGCTTACGAATGCCCCGTTATCGAAAACAAACCTTTTGGTAACAATAGACTCCAGATCATCCGGACTCACATCATTTCCGACACCCCATATTAAATCGGGGTAATCAACATATTGCACCTCACTTCGCAGGATTAATTTATTTTGAACAAAATATTGCTGGGTTCCCAAAACAACTTTAATCTGTCCTTTGGTCGAAATAGAAAATAACTCACTGAAACTCGAAGGAGTAGAAATCGTATCGCTTTTTACCAGATTTACCAGATTGTATTTTACCAAACCAAAAACAACACCGGTTTCCGTGGCATAAGTAACCATGGGAAATGGAGCTATTTTGAAAAACTTTTCCGCTTTATCATTGAATTTATTAAAGGTTTGTTCAAATTTTCCCGCAGTAGTATCTTTAGGTTCTTCCTCTTGAGCATAGGTTGTCCCGGAAATAAAAGTGAAAATCAAAATAAGCGCGGCATATAAAATGTTTTGTGCGAAATAGTGTTTCATAAAAGCTTTTATTTGTTCCAATTCCAGGAAAAAAACTTGTTTTATTCCATAATTCCGTACAAAGGTAACCAATTAATTATTTTATTTTAGTCAGTTATAAAAGTTAAAAACGATAATAAACAAAAAGTGCCGATATCATACGATACCGGCACTTTTTGCTTAAAGCGTATTTTTTCTAACGCTGCTCTCCGACAAATGGAATGCTGTCATATAATTTTGCTTGTATTACAGCTAAAATATAGACTTCCACCTGATAAAACTGCATCGCGATAATCGGAGTGGTTTCCTTTTTGATCTTTTTGTAATATGTTTCAATCAACTTCTCACGATCCGCTCGTAATTTAAGGATCTTCTCCATTAAATCATTAGCTTGATCGTTGGTTATGCCTTCCCACTCTTCAGCATATTTATTCAATAGCTCTATCGATTGTTTTCCCAGTTCCTTGCGCTTCGTTTCATACTCATTATATAAGACCTCAAACTGTTGCATATATTCATCACCGGGCTTTACAAATTGCATTACAATCTGAGCTTTTTCCATTCCAAATGCCGCTTGTATCAATTCTATTTCTCTTTGCGATTGTTGCGAATATCCGCCTATAGCCAATACGAAAAAGGCCAGGCTTAAAATCATTCTCTTTAATGTTTTCATTTTAATTTCTTTCTATGGTTAATAATAATTTTCACTTATTCGAATAGCTCCTCAGGTAGCATTATAAGCCCCCGGGCATTCCCGTCTGCTAAGATACACACTATTCCGGACAAATTCCGTTAAAATATCAAAACCGGAATTTATCAGGCTAACAATTCAGTTTCTTGCCTACACATTGAGTATTCTACGAAGCCTTTGCCAATAGTTCCTCAATAAAACCGAAAACTAATTTAGCTATAAACCGGCCATTTCCATTTCGTGCAGTAGTTTGAACTGGCCTTTTGTCCGAATCAGATTATGAGTGGGATAAGCGGTTTTATAGTAGGTGTCGCCATCCAGGAAATCGGTCAGAAAACGCAGGCCGATAATAAAGGTCATCAGGCGGGCCGATGCCGGAAGCAATGCGCGCTCCCCTGCCGTTAAAACAGGCTCCGCTTCCTCCAGGAAGCCCGTATGGAACTGTTCGAAATATCCGATATTAAAATGCACTTTTCCCAAATCCTGTTCATCCTCCAATGCGGTATTGCAAAAGGTACGAACGGCGTCACCAAAATCGTATAAAACAAAACCCGGCATTACCGTATCCAAGTCCACCACAGCCACAGCCCTGCCCGATTGATTGAACAGCACATTATTGATTTTGGTATCGTTATGCGTCACGCGCAGCGGCAGTTTACCCGCCACAGCCGGCCGGATAATCTCTCGCATACCGTCGATTCGTTTTTCAACAAATCGGATTTCATCCTTGGCTTCTTTTACGCGTCTCGCCCTATCCTTTTGCAGGCTTTTCTGAAAATTCCGCCAACGAAATTCAAGATTATGAAAATCGGGAATCGTCTCCGTCAAATCCTCCACGGGAAAATTATCTAACATCCGGAAAAATAAGCCATAAGCCCTGCCTCCTTCGCGAGCCAAAGCGGCATCTTCCACCTTGTCAAAGGAACGGCTGTCCGGAATAAAATTCATCAAGCGCCAATAATCCCGGGGCGATTCTTCGAACAGATAATTTCCTTCATTGGTTGGATAAAGTTCCGGAACCTGTATCCTTGCTTCCGATATGCGATTTTGCGCAGCAAAAAACCGACTTACGCGCAGAAAATTATTGGTCAAACCTTGCACATCCTTAAATACCAGCGTATTTATTTTTTGCAAAATAAACAGGCCGTTATCCGCCGTGATTTTATAGGTATCGTTGATATGTCCGGAACCATAAACCTCCACCCTTTGCACCACACCGACAATGGGGAAATGTTCGCATATATCCCGCAGGGAGATTACCATAGTTTTTCGGGGTAAACACCTTCCTCGATCAAACGGCGCACGGTTTGCTCGGCGGCCGGCTTGTCCTCTTTATAGGTTACACCAAACCACGAATCGCTGCTTGACAGCACCTTCAATCGTTTGGTGCCGTTTTCCAATAAATTATTTACCACCAGCGGAATATAAAATTCCGATTTGGGTGTATTGATATGCTCGTTCAGAAAACGTACAAAACCGCTTTCGAGATAATCGAAGAAATCGGGCATAAATCCCCAGAAGTTCATCGAAACGGGCTCATCCCCGCTCATGATCAGATCTTCGCCCTCGAAATGGGAAATGATTTTACCATCCCGCCGCTCAATCTTGGTATGCTCCACCACGGTTTTCAGAAAGCCCTGCTCATCGGTGCTGCATACCCCCCGCGAAACCGAGCCAAAATCGGACAGGGTTTGTTTAAGCGCATAAGCCACCATCGCGTAATCATCGCTTTGCTGCTGCAAAAAACCTGCTATGGTAGCATAAGCCGCCTTGCCATAAAAATCATCGGCATTAATAACGGCAAAGGGTTCGTTAATCACATCCTTGGCAACCAAAACCGCATGGCCCGTTCCCCAGGGTTTTTCCCGGCCTTCGGGCAGACTAAACCCTTCGGGCAAAGCATCCAGCTCCTGAAATACATATTCGGTTTGTATTTTCCCTTTGAGCTTGGCATCAAATTTTTCACGGAAGGCATCGGCAAAGCTTTCGCGAATCACGAACACCACCTTACCGAATCCGGCACGGATAGCGTCGTAAATGGAATAGTCGATAATGGCTTGGTCGTGCGGTCCGATGGGGTCAACCTGCTTCAATCCTCCGTAGCGACTGCCCATCCCGGCAGCCAATATTAATAATGTGGGTTTTGTTTGCATCTTTTCAGTTTTATTTTATAATTCAATTTGTTCACATTTTCATTACTTCCAGTTCCCGTTTCTCTTTCCACATTCCGCGTGTAAAATCGGGGAATTTCACCGGCATACTGCCTTTATTAATGGACTCCTCGCTCAGCGGACGAACAGCGCTCAGCATCACAGCGTCATAGACATCCATATCCGGCGCACGCCCTTTCAGCAAGGCGTCAATGAGGCGATAATTCTCAAAATAATCCATACCACCATGGGCCGCACCTACCGCTTCGCCCTCAGCAGCCATATCTTTCCACAGTTTGTGCTGGTATTGGTCTTCGTATTTCATCAAATCTTCCCAACGATGTTTGGGCGATACACCCTGAATATGTACCTTAGGCTCAGGATATTTACGTACAATTCCGTTGGTTCCCTGCACCAAAATATCACGACTGTACGGACGCGGATTACTGGTATCGTGAGTAACCACAATGGTTTCCCCATTCATGGTTTTAATCACGGTAGTCACCACATCGCCCAGCTTGAATTGCTCTTTGGCATATTCGCTGTCTGGCCCGAACACATCTTCGGCATACAGATGCAGACCACGGGTTTTGGTTCCAAAAGAAACCAGATAATCAAAATAATTCCCCCGATTGATATCCATATATTGCGCCACCGGCCCTAAACCGTGGGTGGGATATAAATCGCCATTATGTTCCATCGACCAGTTACGTCGCCAAAGGCCTTCGCCGTTCATATCGTATTTTACCGCCCGCAGGTCATGTAAATAGCCGCATTCGGCATGCAAGAGTTCGCCAAACACACCCTGCTTTACCATTTTCAGGATCAACATTTCCTCGCGGTCGTAATTGCAGTTCTCCATCATCACGCAATGCTTGCCTGTATTCTCGGAGGTTTCGACCAGCTCCCAGCATTGGTCGATAGTCATCGCAGCCGGCACCTCGGTAGCGGCATGTTTCCCATGATTCATCGCATAGGTAACAATGGGCACATGATAGCGCCAGGGCGTTGCCGTAAAGATTAAATCGATATCATCACGTTCACATATTTTCTTATAATCTTCCGGACTCTTGAAATAAATATCCGGTTCTTTCAACCCTTTCTCTTTGGCCATCTCCTGCGTTTTCTTCGCGCGTTCTTCCACGATATCCGAAACCGCAACCACTTCAGCGCCCTTAATATTCAGGAAGGTGTTGTAATGATACATTCCCATACCGCCCACACCAATTATTCCGATGCGCACTTTCTCCATGGGTTTGTTTTTGTAAGGATAAGTTTTCAAGGCCGGCAATGGTGATTGCGCAAAAGTATCCAACGCGATACCGCCCAATGTCAGTCCTATTCCTGCTTTCAAACTCTGAGCCAGGAAATCTCTGCGATGTATTTTTTTACTCATTTGTCTTTGGTTATTAAAAATAAATTTCAAATTTACATTTTTTATGTCAGACAGGGCAACCACAAACTAATTAATCTATCTATACTACCGATTGCAGTATTGAGATTTTTGCACAGGAAATTCCCCGGATTCAACACTCTCTTTCCCTGCAGAAATTAAAATTACAATCATTTTTTCGTTCATTCAATGATAATTGAGTTGCTCAAACGCTCTTTCCGGTGTGCAGCAAAAAGTTCAGTTTTTATGAGGTACACCACCGGCTCAATTTATCTTCTAAAACAAACCAACTATGAGTACATCACATTTAACCGAGGACCAGGTTATCCGTTGTGCCGAGGCCCTTATTTTCAAGGACCACATTCATTTTTCCGAGACACTGCAAGCGCATATTGACAAATGTAAAGTTTGCGCAATACGTGTACAGGATAAGCTGGATGCGCTCGAAAAGGAGCAAAACAAAACTATTTATCAAAATCTCAGCAAATTAAGAAACAGTCAAGTTAATACCAAATTTCTATTCACTTTAGGATTGGTTTTACTCTTTATCGCGATTGCCATTATTGCAATCACCCAATACCTGAATGCATATTCGGCTATTGTAAATATTTGATCTTAAATACAATCAGCCCCTAAAATTTAGATAGGAATTCCTTGCTTACCTCCAGCACCCAATCTTGCTGTTGCAAATGGGGAATATGGCCGCAAGCGGAGCGTTTCTCCACGCGGACATAATCGGAACACACTCTTTCCGCCACCAAATCCAATTGGCGGAAGGTTCCGAAGTCATCATTATCTCCCTGTATCAGCAATACGGGACATTCAATCTTGGGCAACAAATCCAGCATCTGCCAGTCGCGAACATCATCACGCAGCCAAAAACTTGTCCAATAATCAATCAACTGCCCGGCCCTTCCGTTATGGTAACGGTTCATACGCTCCAGCAAATCGGGTTTGCGCAGCATCAGTCTTGCCTTACGAATACCCGACAGGGACTGTTCTTCCAAAATTACGTGAGGCGCCTCCACAATTATTCCACGCAAAGATTCCGCTTGGGTAGCGGCATGCAAGAGGGCGGCCGTCCCGCCGTCGCTATGGCCAAATAAATAATATTCGTTGGGTAAATCAAGGGCTTTGAGCAATTCGGGTAAATATTCCATTGCTTCGCGATGCAGGAAATCATACGAAATGGGGCCGTCCCAGAAATCGGAAGCCCCATAGCCCACACGGTCGTAAACCAGGGCGGGGAGTTTCATTTGAGCGGAAAGTTTTTCAGGGAAATCTTTCCATTGGCCTATACTGCCTAATCCCTCGTGCAGAAAAATCAGCAATGGGCGGCAGCTTTCCAGCCAATCGGGATGGATGATTTGATAATTTATTTGCTTGTCAAACACCTTAATTTTCATGGCATAAAAGTAGCGATTCTTAAACAAAAAAGCCCGGCTTTACAGTCGGGTTTCAAATAATATTTTCAATACTGAACAGGTACTACAAGGCGAGCACCGCTCTACCTTCCACAATATCCGCCTTAAAATCGGCTATGGTTTTTTCGGAAAGCACACGAAATAAATTATCCCGCAAAGGGCCGTATTCGTGATGAATGGAACAGGGTTTTTCGTCATTGCACTCGTGCAATCCCAGGCCACAAGCCGTAAATTTATCCAGTCCGTCGATGGCTTCTACGATTTTTATTACCGGCAATTGCAAATTCTTTTCACTGATATAAAAACCGCCCCGCGGCCCTTTGGTGGAAGCGATAATGCCTTTGCGCACCAGGTTCTGCAATACCTTGCCGAGAAAAGCTTCGGGCAAATCAAGCTCACGGGCTATCATTTTCACACCAAAGCGTTCCTCCTTTCCGGTATGCAGCGATAGCAGCAAAACCGCTCTGAGTCCGTATGTCGCCGAACGGGAGAGTATCATAGTTATTTTAAAAGAGGGCAATCCGGACTACTCCCAAAGAGCAATCCGGAGGCCGCTAAATTTTGTTCTGCTTAAAAACCGCCATCCAATTGAGCACGGCCGTCTTCGGTAATCATCGACGGGTTCCATTGTGGTTCCCAAACCAAATCCACATCCACGTAATAGCCGGGATACATATTGCTTACCACGGTTTGTACATGCTGCAGAATGGTATCACCCACCGGGCAGCCGCGAGCCGAAAGCGTCATCACAATATGAATTTGCTTGTTTTCCTCGTCCAGGGTAACTTCGTAAATCAAACCGAGGTCCACAATATTTACATTTACCTCCGGATCCGGAACGGTTTTGATGATTTCCAGAATTTCCTGTTCTTTTTCGCTTAATTGATCAATACTTGCCATATCTATAAATTTTTATGTTTTATTATTCTGTTTTATTTCTTCACAACGGGTCTTGGTTTTGGCTTAGGCATTACCAAAGGTTTTAATTGTTCTTTGTGCATCAATATCTTAAAGGTATTATAG
Organism: uncultured Prolixibacteraceae bacterium; assembly: GCA_964442545.1. Classification (GTDB taxonomy): domain Bacteria; phylum Bacteroidota; class Bacteroidia; order Bacteroidales; family UBA1556; genus UBA6267. The sequence goes on from CAYUAN010000183.1 coordinate 8,901, forward strand.
GCATAAAGAACGGCTGTGGTGGTCATCAGGGCGGCACTGGCGATAATCAGCATGGCCTCCCGCGCCCACACACCGGCTATCAGCAATCCGAAGGCCGCAATATAAAAGAAATAATGTGCCTGAGCGGCTTCTTCCGAATGCATATCGGCCGGAAGCGGTGTTTTGAATTTTCCTACCTTATCCTGATACAGTTTCAGCCACACGATAAAAGGCAATGTCTTATACATCTGTCCCAAAATCAGGGCGGTCAGAAAACCGAAAATCAAAGCAATTCCATAAGTCAGATTGATGCGGGTCTCGAATTGTGTTCCAATCAAATCGCCAAATGATGAAAGGAAACCAGCGAGCAAAGTAATCAGGAACAGCACAAAAGCCAATACGGATAATTTCATTCCGATATCGAGATTGCGGCGTAAACGTTTTTTATAAGCATCATAATTATACTTAAAAAAGAAGATAAACCCGGCCAGTACGGCAGCACCTGAAGCGGCACGAACCATATTTCCCAGACCGTAAAACATGGTAATTACCAGCATTACCAAACCTGCGTTAATCAGCCAATAGGCGTAATCGAGGTATTTTTTATTTAGCTGATGCGAAATAAAAAACATGGGCATCAATGTGCTGGCCACGCCAACCACCAATAGCATAAACCATCCTATAATTCCGATATGCACGTGAATCAGGAATGATCCGTGATTGAGTATTTGCGGGTAAAGGATGATGGCTAAACCCAGTAATACCGTCAGCAGCAGCCATACGACCGATGTTACGATAAAGCGGTTTTCGATGGTTTTATTTTCTGTTTTCGCGGCGCTTCCCGCGGCATTAATTACAAACATGATTACGGAAATAATCACCAGACTTCCTCCCAAAATCATTGGCAGTGTGGCGCCGATATAATTAAACCAAAAGCTGTAAGCCATCAAGGGCATACCCACACCCAATGAAATAAAACTTGCCATTGCAAGCTTCTCGCTAAAGAGTTTCACCTCCATAACCACGGGAATTAATTGGTATAGTGCGCCGAAGATTATCATTGTAATCCAACCCAGAATCATGATATGTGCGATACTGATTACCTTAGGCGTCAGAAATGATGAAGCCACATCACCGGCCGCGAAAAACATCATCACCGAGGCAATGATAAAGGCCACGGCTCCGTATGCGTAATACGGCAATACCACCGATGGTGATGGTGCATTCTTTGTACTTAATCCTGCTTGCATAACTTTAGTTTTTACGGTAAATGATTAACTTCATATTATCAGCATCCACTTCCTTGGCTTTATAGTCGAACTCACGTTCTTTCAGCTCCGGCAATAAATATTGCGGCAGGCGCTTATGGTGCACAAACAAGGCATGGCCTTCGGGCAATGTTTCGATGGATTCGAGTATGGTTACCATCGGCATCGGCATTTCCAAATCGCGAACATCAATCTCCACTAATTTACCGTCGAACTTACGCTCAAGGTCTTCATAGGTGAGTTCCCGCTCCGGAGTCTCCTCTGTTTTAATTTCAGTATGCGGCCCGTCCTCCGATTTTCGCATATAAGTATGCACCACACCCTCTTCAGGGCGTTCTGTTTCGAAATCATAGCCCTTCTTTTTCAAAATATTCAATAAAGGAATGGGTTCGAAAGTATTAATTAAACGCAATGTTTCTCCTTCTTTCAGGTTTTTTAAACCTTCCATAATCACGTTAAAGGGATCAACGCCTGATTCTAAAATCGGACGAACATCCATATCAACTACATTTGCTTTTTTCATAGTCACTTGTGTTTTTTCTGTCATAGTTTCTGTTTCACCTTGCTCGTAAGCCACTTGAAATCCAAGTTCTTCCAAAACTTTCAGCAAATTATTAATTGTGGAATTCCCTACCTGCGCAGCAGCAGCTACATTCACTCTTGGGGCCAGCATTTTGCGCAAAAAGGGATTTTGCAATTTCTTAAAATGCCTGTTTATGGAAGCTATGGCATCAATGGCTTCCGGCTTCTCTTTCAATATTTCTGATATTTTCGTATTTCTATCTACAATCATTGTTTTAATGTTTTAGTCGCGCTGCAAAATTATTAAGAATTATTCTAAAGATTAAAAGACCTCTTTATCTTTTTCTCAAAAAATCATAATTTAGAAACTCGGCTTTCTAACTCATTGATTGGCAATTTAATTTTTATTCATTCTAAATAGGCGTTTGCAGATTATTAAAATTTAAATGCTCATTAAATAAAATGAAACCGGATTCAATCAACAAGAAGTCGTCATATCAAACTGTTTTTCATGCTATAACGACTCACAAACCATATTTTCATCAAAGTACGCTTGTTTCATTTTTTAAATAACAAAAATTTAATAATAAAATATTTGGGCGAATTATATATTTATATAGTTTTGTGCCCCTATGTATTACAGGGTACATTGGGATTCAATTCTATAATTAAAAATTTATGTCATATATTACGGATATCTTTGAAAAATATAAGTCAGATATTTCGGCTTTAACTTTTGAGGAATCGATTCAAAAACGCATTTACATTGTTGCGTCCTTGATTGCTTTGGTATCAGCCATTATCAGCATTAGTATCAATCTGTTTATCGGTTTACCATTAGTTTTTAATACGACTATTGTTTTCGTTGCAATTTCTTATGCCTTCTTCTATTATTTTGCCCGTTACAAAAACAAATATTACAAAAGTGCTTTTCTTATCGTCAGTCAGATCGGGCTGGTTTTATCTTGGTATAGTGGCGGTGGCCTCAGTGGTCCCGTTTTACCCTTATCCATTATTTCCATTATTGTTATTACTGCTATCGCAAACGATAAAGAACAAGTGTATTATCTGATATTTTCAATACTTACGATAATCGGTTTGTTCTTGCTGGAGCAGTCGGAATTCAGTAAATATATTGTTCAGTACCGAAGTAAATTTATTCACGATCTGAACATCACTTGCGTACTTATTGTCTCTATAATTTCTCTTTACCTTTTTAGCAGCTACATTAAATTTTCGTTTAAGAAAGCCCATACCACAGTTTCAAACCAAAAGGAGGAACTGGAGCAATTGAGTAAAGCAAAAGACAAGCTATACTCAATTATCGGACACGATTTGCGCGGACCGTTTAACGGACTGATAGAACTGACCCGTCTAATGGCCGACGAAACCACAGGACTGAGCAAGGAAGAACTTCAAACACTCTCTGCTAAATTGAGCAATTCGGCAAAAAACACCTATATTCTGCTGGAAAATTTGCTTGGCTGGTCGAAAATGAATCAAGGTTTACTGAAGTTTTCGCCCCAAACAATTCCACTTAAAGTCTTTGCTTCAATTAATTTGGAAGCCATTCAGGATATGGCTGACCAAAAAAACATTACAACCGAAAACAGCATTCCTGATGATTTATTGGTTCAGGCCGACGAATATATGCTGCAAACCATTTTGCGCAACTTAATTATCAACGCCATTAAATATACCAATAACGGTGGTTTTGTAAAGCTCAGCGCCTATCGGGAAAAAGACAAAGCCGTTATCGTTGTGGAAGACAACGGCATAGGAATGGACGATAAGATTAAGGCAAAACTGTTTAATTACAGCCAAACCAATCATCGACCGGGAACAGAAAAAGAACCCAGCTCAGGCCTTGGGCTGCTGTTGACCAAAGAATTTGTGGATAAACATAATGGTTTTATCAAGGTGGAAAGCGAAACAGGAAAAGGAAGCCGTTTTTCCTTTACGTTGCCACTGGTCGATTAACGCATCCACTCCCTGATGGTGGAAATCACCCTCTTGCGGTCGGCTTCAGGCAGATTCATAATGCGCGTGGTATGACTCCCACCTTTTTTCACCACCTTGAAGGAATTAGTTTCCAAAGGCAAATCCACAGATGGCGCCCCCCAAGGATCGTTTCCGCCGACAATAAAAATCATATTATTCGCCTTGTGGCGCACATAACAATCCACCTTGTGGTGCGTCTCCGGACTGTAAGGCACGGTCACACCGGGCGGAAAAGTAAACTCAAATGTAGGATTCCTGTCAAAACTCACCCATTGCTTAAAAGGCGTAATATCATAACCATACATTCCGAATTGCCGCATCGCCTGGTAAAAAAACGGTTGCTGTTGACTGATGCCCTGATCTGAAATCCAGTCCAGGCCGGCAATAGCATCCAGATAGCTCACCATATCCTCCGCCCCAACTTCCGGATTGGGAATCATCGCACAGGAGGCGCCCCACTGCCAGAAAGCGAAGCTAAATTCCAGGACCGTCAGTTCGTAGCCCTGCTCCAAACCACCCACCCTCTCGTAGGTTTGACCTTTTTTCTTTGCCAGCTTGGCAAATTCCTTCATATATTTCTTTTTGTTTTTCAACATTTCGGTCTGATAGGCCAAAATAGCCGCGCGGCATTCGGGCGTTCCCACAGTTTCCAAATGGTGATACACGCGCTTTTCCTCTTTTGAAAAATTCAACGGAGCCACAACCGGCACACTCACCTTCACATCCTCAGGATAGTAGAAATAATGATACATTGCCGTTTGGCCACCCTTGCTGATGCCCGTATTCAGCCAGTTTTCCTTATAAATTGCTTTCAGGATTTCCACCACATGATGATGGTCGGCAGCGGCATTTTCGATGGTCAGATATTGCCAGTCGAAAATAGAATCGGCAGGGACCGATGGTGCAAAATAGCGATGCTCTACCACTATCTGATTGGCATCCAGAATCGTAGTCAGCTCATTCCGGTAATTTGGTCGTTCGGCATAATTGGCCCAATAGCCCTCGGTAACCAACACCACCGGACGAGCGGTATTTTGATGGGCCAAAAACACGCGCTGCCGGAAATGCTTTCCGTTGGGATGCTGCCAGTCCAGCTCCTGCTCCACCCAAAGCAAATAGCGCTCGGTAAAGACATTGCCCTTATCGAGTTGCTCATAGGTGAAATTATAAATTTGCGCCAGCGAATCCAGTTGTCGCCTGATGCTTTGCGCCTGAGCCGCAACAAGCAACAGCAGCAAGGCCACGGTAAAGAATATTTTTCCGAAAAGTTTCATTATGTGTTGGTCTGTCAATTATTTCGATTCCATTGCGCGATAGCGTTTACGGGCTTCAACCGTAAACAGGCTGCCGGGATAATCGAGCAAAATCTTTTTATATAATTCTTTGGCAATTCCGGGACGCTTTAAGACCGTATCATTCAAGCGCGCCCGCTGAATCAAAGCGTTATCGGCCAGGGTTCCGAGAGGCGCCTCGTCCAAACATTTTTGAAAAAGCGAATCGGCCTTCGCGTAATCTTTTTGCGCCATTGCTATTTCCGCCTTTTTGTACCATACCTCATCCCTGATGGGTTCGCCCGGCGGAAAAGCCGTCAAAATGCTGTCCAGGGTCTGCACCGCCTCGGCATAGCGATGCTGATAGGCCAGCAGGTCGGCCCGCGCATAAAAGTTTAGCGCGGCATAACTGCTGTCGGCACTCATATTCTCGCTAATGAGCAAATACAGCTCCAGAGCATCGTTGGCAATCAGCTTGGAAGTGGCGCCCTTCAGCACATCCAGTTGCACGCGAGCGTAATCCATCTCACCCACATAGTAAAAGAATTTCGCGGCTTTCAGGCGGGCCTCAAATCCTATGGCATCATACTTATTGGCTTTCTCCACTTGTTTATATAAAAGACTTGCTTCCCATTTTTTCCCCGAAAACAACATAATATCTCCCAGTTCCAGTTTGGCCTCAGCCCGGGTGTAATTATCCACATTACTCATTGTTTCAATGGGTTGCAGCAAAGCGATTGCCTTGGGGGCATCGTTCAAATAAAAGGCGTATAAATGCGCCAGATTCATCATCAGGCGAACCGTATTGGCGTTTTGACCGTAAGTATTCAGCAGCTTTTCGTAATCTGCCGCCAGGGTAGTTAAATCCTCCTGTTTATACTTCCCGTCTTTGACAATCATCATAAAACGCGATTGCAAAATTTCGATACTTGATGTTTGGTATAAGCGGTTTTTCTTTCCGTAGGACATTACATATTCGTAAGCCGCTATCGACAATTCATATTCTTCATTGGAATACAACAGCTTGGCCAATTGAAACACCCGTTCGCCCTCCTCGTCATAGCGCTTGTCAAGGGCTTTAGCCTGAATCAATGCCAAATCGAACTGCTTTTTCTGTAATGAATACCAGTAAAGCAACTCGGCATAAACGGTTTTGGACGGATATTTTTGTGTACGGCGCAAAAGCTCTTCCCGCAAGGCTTCCGATGCTTCCGAATTATTGGGGTCGGAAATTATCAGTTGCAATTTGGCCTGAATCGGCGGTAAATAATTCTCATCCTTAGCCACCATATCCAGGTATTCGCCCACCATTCCCCGGTAATTGCCCATACTCATATACAAATCCGCCAGCTCCATATTCAAGGGCGGATTCTTAATCATCTTTTTACCCTTTTCAAAAGTCTGCAGCGCATAATCAGTCAAACCCCGCACCTTAAAAGCATTGGCCAAATCAATCACATCCTTGCGGTTGGCCTTTAGCGATTTAATAGCCTTTTCGTACAGCTTTACCGCCTTTTTATGATTACCCGAACGGTCAATCACATAAGCATATTCCACCTTATACTTCTGATTTTCGGGGTTCTTCTTTGCCACGGATTTAACGAATGACTCGGCGGTTTTATAGTCCTCCAATCCAAAAAGGCAATCGAGATAATAATTGTAAAAATAAGGGGTTGGATTTTTGCGGTAAATCTCTTTATACAAATCCGCCGCTTTAGCGTATTCCTTATTTTGAAAATACTGAAGTGCCAGCTTTTCCTCCACGCTTTGGGCGAAAAGCCCGGAAACAGAAAACAGCATAACAAACAAAGTTAAAATCCATTGTTTTGTTTTGCCGTTTGTCATTGTTTTGTATCTCCTCTTTAGTTTATGAGTTCAAATCCGGTGTAGGGCACCAAAGCTTCAGGAATTTTTATTCCCTCGGCGGTCTGGTTGTTTTCCAACAAGGCAGCCACAATACGCGGTAATGCCAGGGCGCTTCCGTTCAAGGTATGAGCCAGTTGCGTTTTGCCGTTTTCGTCCTTAAAACGCAGTTTCAGGCGGTTGGCCTGATAGTCCACAAAATTGGATACCGAGCTCACCTCCAGCCAGCGCTTTTGCGCAGCGGAATATACTTCCATATCGTAGGTTAGCGCCGAGGTAAAACTCAAATCGCCGCCACATAAACGCAGCACACGATAAGGCAGTTCCAGCTTTTGCAAAAGAGACTGGATATATTCGCTCATCTCCTCCAGACGCTCATACGATTTTTCGGGATGCTCAACAACCACAATCTCCACCTTATCAAATTGGTGCAGGCGATTCAATCCGCGCACATCCTTGCCGTAAGAACCCGCCTCACGACGGAAACATTGCGAGTAAGCCGTGTTGCGAATGGGAAAATCATCCTTATTTACAATCTCGTTGCGGTAAATATTGGTAATCGGCACCTCAGCGGTGGGAATCAGATAGAGATTATCCACACCCACATGATACATCTGCCCTTCCTTATCGGGCAATTGTCCGGTTCCGTAACCTGAGTCCTCGTTGACCATCAGGGGCGGTTGCACCTCGCGATAGCCGGCCGCCTCGGCCTCATCCAGGAAGAAGTTGATTAAAGCACGCTGCAAACGAGCGCCTTTTCCTTTATAAACCGGAAATCCGGCGCCGGTAATTTTATTGCCCAGCTTAAAATCAATAATATCGTATTTCTCGGCCAGTTCCCAGTGGGGCAATGCTTTTTCGCCTAAGTCCGGCAGTTCACCGACATTTTTCAGAATCTCGTTATCCTCATCCGAATTGCCCGCGGGTACCGACTCGTGGGGAATATTGGGCACCTGCAACAGCTTTTCGGTCAGCGCGGCAGCCGTGGCGTTCAGTTCTTCGTTTAATGATTTGGAAAGCTCTTTGAGTTCTCCGGTACGGGCTTTCTTTTGGTTGGCTTCTTCCACCCGGCCCGTTTTGAACAGCATCCCTATTTCTTTGGCGATGCTTTTGGATTCAGCCAAGGTGTCATCCAGTTTCTTTTGCAGTTCTTTACGCTTATCATCAAGTGCGATAATCTCGTCCAGAATTTCTATTTGCTTAAAATTCTTTATTTTAAGACCTTCAATTATTCGGTCCTTGTCTGCTCTTATTTTGCTAACTACTAACATAGATTTATTGATTTATGGGCTGCGAAAATAATGATAATAGCAATAGAATTTCCGATTGAATGCACCCTAAAACATTCACAAATTCGCAGCATACGATTAGCGCCCGTTAAAACTTCGCTCCTTAATTACCTTCCCGTCCTTGTAGGTGGTTTCTTTAATTTTCTTGCCGTTGATATCGTATTCTACCCACTTTCCGTCTTTCTTCCCATCCTTATAATTTCCGGTCAGTTTTACCCGGGAATTATTGTGGTACTCGGTATATTTTCCTACGGCTAAACCTTTTTCATAATACTGTTCCGAACGTAGAATTCCATTATCATACAAGGTTTTATACAAACCGTCCAATTTACCGTTTTTATAATGAATAATGGCCACAGCCTGCTCTTGCTCATTATAAAATGTACGCACACTATCCTTCTCCCCGTTGATATAATAGGAATGCTCCAACAATTTTCCGTTGTCGTAATATTTGTAAAAATCGCCGTGAAGTTTCCCGTTTTTATAATAACGTTTCAGCAGCAACACACCGTTTGTACTATAAAAAGCATTCAGCCCGTCCAACTGGTCGTTCTTAAAATGACGTTCGTTTCGCAGTTTTCCGTCATCGTCCAATACCAGCGTAATGCCGTTTTTCTTACCGTTTTGGTATTCCTCCAGGGTAATGGGCTTTTCGTTTACACCATAAAAAGTCCATACACCTTCCCGCTTATTATCCTCATAACGACCTACATAATATACCATACCGCGCCGCTCCACCCATTTACCCTGCCGTAAATTATTGGTATCAATACGATTAATGGTGTCCCCTTTTTCTATTTTGAAGGATTTGTATTTCTGGGCAAAAATATTCGCACTGAGCAGCAGCAACGAAATCGTGGCAAATATTTTGAAAAACTTTGAAAACATAATGTGCGTTCATTTGGTTTTTAGGTGAACGAAAATACGGATAATTATGATTTTGAATGCGGGATTCGGGATTTATCCCAAACAAATATTCCCCGCTTAATTTAGAGCTTATTTAGAATGAATCCATATTAGGAAATAGTGTACCTTTGCCCATTATTCAAAATCAGGCATGAAACTTAGCGAACTCGAACAAGGGCAAAAAGCGGTGATTTTCAAGGTGCGCGGACGCGGAGCATTCCGGCGGCGCATTATGGAGATGGGCTTTGTCGGCGGACAGGAAGTAACGGTTACCAAACGTGCACCGTTAAAAGACCCCATCGAATATTCCATAATGGGAACCGAAGTATCGCTCAGGAAGCGTGAGGCGGAGCTGATTGAATTATTCGACGAAGGCGACGAGCGCAAAGATATGTCGGCAGCCTACCACGGCACCAAGGACGAAAGCACCGATTATATGTCGTCGAACCGCATGCGCGAAAAAACCATCAAGGTGGCTTTTGTGGGAAATCCCAACTGCGGTAAAACGACCATTTTCAATATTGTTTCGGGCCTGCATGAGCGGGTGGGAAATTACAGCGGCGTAACCGTAGATGCCAAAACCTCATCGTTCAAGATGAATGGTTATAAATTTGACATCACCGACCTGCCGGGAACCTATTCGCTAACCGCCTACAGTCCCGAAGAACTTTATGTGCGGAATTATATCCTCGACGAGATGCCCGATGTGGTTATTAACGTTGTGGATGTAACCAATATAGAACGTAACCTCTACCTTACCACCCAGCTGATTGACATGGATATCAAGGTGGTAATGGCCCTGAATATGTTTGACGAACTGGAAAAATCGGGGGATAAATTCGACTGGGAAACCCTGTCGAAAATGATGGGTATTCCGATGGTCCCGACAGTGGGTTCAAAGAAAATTGGTGTGGACAAACTTTTTGAGCGGGTGATTGATGTATTCGAAGACCGTGACCCCGTGCTGCGCCATATCCATATCAATTACGGCAAATGTTTGGAAAAGTCCATTCGTTTGGTGCAGGAAGAAATTAAGAAGCCGGAGAATTACGCACTCACCGACCGTATTTCATCCCGTTTTCTGGCCATCAAACTACTCGAAGGCGATAAAGACGCCCGAAAAAAAATTCAACAATGTGTCAATGCTGATGCCATCTTAAAACTGGTGGACGAGCGGATTAAACGCATTGAAAACTATTTCAAGGAGAGTTCCGAAACAGCCATTACCAATGCCAAATACGGCTACATCAACGGCGCCCTGAAAGAAACATTGAAAAAGAATTCCGGCTTCGACCGGCTGAAAGCCACCAAGGTTATCGATGATATTATCACCGACCGCCTCTACAGCTTTCCCTTTTTCCTTTTCCTGATGTGGATTATGTTTCAGGCGACCTTTTATATCGGCGCCTTTCCACAAGCCTGGCTGGAAAGCATTGTTACCTCCTTCGGCAGTTGGCTGAGTCATTATCTGCCACAGGGAATCGTTCACGATTTGGTGATTGACGGAATTATCGGCGGTGTGGGCGGCGTATTGGTTTTTCTGCCCAACATCCTGATATTGTTTTTCTTTATTGCCATTATGGAAGATACGGGCTATATGGCCCGCGTGGCTTTTATTGTGGACAAGATTATGCATAAAGTCGGGCTGCACGGCCGATCCTTTATCCCCTTGCTGATGGGCTTTGGCTGCAATGTGCCCGCCATTATGGCTACACGTACCATCGAAGGCCGCAACGACCGATTGGTTACCATGCTGATTAACCCTTTTATGTCGTGCTCGGCACGACTGCCGGTTTATGTGCTCCTCATTGGAGCATTCTTTCCCGAGCATCCGGGAACCATGCTGTTTCTGATTTATTCCATCGGCATCGCCATGGCCGGATTGATGGCCTGGATTTTCAAGAAAACCCTGCTGCGCGCCAAAGAGTTTCCTTTTGTGATGGAGCTCCCGCCCTATCGTATTCCGGCATATACCACCATCCTGAAGCATATGTGGTTTAAGGCCGAGATGTATCTGAAGAAAATGGCAGGAGTAATTATGGTGGCCAGCCTTATTATGTGGGCTTTGGGTTATTTCCCCAGAGATGTTGAATATTCCCGGGATTATGAGGCCGAGAAGCAACAGATTGAGCAAAAGTTTAATAAAGAAATCAGCCTGGCGGCGGAGGATGAAGAAATATATTTGCAAGACAGCCTGATTGACCAAAAAGAGCAATTATTACAACGCCTGACCATCAATAAGGCAGCCGAGCAACAAGCCAATTCCTATATCGGCCGCATCGGCCACTGGATTGAGCCGGCGATTCGCCCACTCGGCTTCGACTGGAAAATGGGGGTCAGCCTGATTTCGGGCATGTCGGCCAAAGAGATAATTGTTTCCACTATGGGTGTGCTCTACCAAAGCGACCCCAGCGTGGACGGCAACGCCCCGCTGATGCAAAAGCTGCAGCAAGCGACTTACGACAGCGGCCCGCGCAAAGGCGAAAAGGTATATTCCCCGCTGGTGGCTTTTTCCTTTATTATTTTTATACTGTTTTATTTCCCCTGCGTGGCCACCATTGCCGCCATACGCCGTGAATCAGGCGAATGGAAATGGGCTTTATTTACGGTTTTCTATACCACCGCGCTGGCCTGGATTGCTTCCTTTTTGGTTTATCAGATTGGTAGTTTGTTTTAGGAGCTAAATACCTATTAGCCAAAAATACATATATACGGCTATCGTATTAGCCAAACTTACATATAAATAGTGGTGGACACTAAGTATCGTGGAAAAGTAATTTGCGAAAAGTGGTATAAATAGCTTAATTAGCGGTAAATCATAGAATAATTCGGCCCCCATTCTCCCCGCCGCCGGGGCCAAGCTCAACTGTAAAATTACAGGCCTCCAGAATAGCATGATTATGCTCAATCAAAATAATGCTGTGGCCGGCGGAAATCAACTGCCCGAATAATTGCAGCAGTTTGCGAATATCCTTATTGGCCAGTCCGCGCGAAGGTTCGTCCAGCAAAAAAAGCTTGCGGCTTGCACCGCTTTTCTGAGTAAGAATATGCTTTACCAACTTCAGGCGTTGCGCCTCCCCGCCGGAAATGGTATTTAAGGACTGGCCCAGGGGAAGATAGCCCAAGCCTAGTGTCTTCAGCATTTCCAAAGGGGCAATCAGGTTTTTCACGCCGGCGAAGAAATCAAATGCCTCCGCAATGCTCATTTGCAATACTTCCGCGATATTTTTTCCATGGAATCGGTGTTGCAAACTTTGCTCATTATAACGACTGCCTTTGCATTCGGGACACAGCTCGCTGATATCCGAAAGAAAATCCATACGCACGTTTACCTGTCCGGTTCCCTGGCAGTGCGGACAACGGCCTTCGGGCGTGTTGAAGGAAAAGAGCTTATGCGAAGTACCGCTTTCGGCGGCAAACAATTTCCGGATGGCATCAAAAAATCCCAGATAAGTGGCCACAATACTGTTTTGCGTGGCGGCATCGGGATTCTGATTTACGGGAATCACCTCATCAAACTGCTCCAGGCCCTTGATATCAACACAATTTACCGCTTTTCGTGCCTGAGCCGAGCGATACAACACATCAAACAACAAACTGCTTTTTCCGCTGCCCGAAACGCCGCTGATTCCGCTCAGGCAAGCCGTGGGAATATCCAAATCAATATGTTTCAGATTATGGGCAAAGGCCGCACGGATTTGAATTGGTTTTGCATCCGCAAAGGATTCATTTAACACGATTTGAGGAAATTCCGGACTACCGATTACCGCCTCAATATTCAAACGCGCGGGAGTGCCTTCGGCCACAATTTCCCCGCCGGCAGCCCCTGCTCCCGGGCCCATAAGAATCAGATAATCCGCGGCATCTATCAATTGACGATTATGCTCTACGAGCACCACCGTATTGCCGTTGTTTTTCAATTTTTGCAATTCTTCCAGCAATTTATGGGTATTGCGCGGATGTAAGCCCGTTGCCGGTTCGTCCAGCACATAGGTGATTCCGCTCATGGCCGAATAAATATGTCCCGCGATGCGCAATCGCTGCAGCTCGCCACCCGAGAGCGTGGACAATTTCCTGTTTATCTGCAAATACTCCAGTTCCATATTAATCAAGCCCTGCAATCGTTCCAGAAGTTCGCGCCGGATATCTTTGGAAATTTGTAAATGCGCAGGATTGAGTTGCTGCTCCAAAGATTGAATGTGCTCCATACATTGCGCCACGCTTTTGTCCGAAAGTTCCGCGATATTCAATCCCCCGACCTTCACTGCCAATGCCTGCGGCTGCAATCGTGCCCCACGGCATTGCGGACATTCAACCACCTTCATGATTCCCAGCATATTTTCACCGCGCTTATCGGCATGCTTGCGCTGATATTCTTCATCGATTAAGGCGACCAGGCCCTGCCATCGCGTTTTGAAACGATGACTTCCGCTACGTCCTTTACGCGTGAATTTCCATTCCACATCCAGTTCCACTCCGGGCACACCAAACAAAACGGCATCTTTGGCTTTGGCATCCAATTCCGCCCAGGGCCGTTCCAGACCCAGTTTTAATTCTTCATCCAGAGTTTTCAGCGTCCATACATATTGGCCGTTTGCATCACCGTAAAAACGCCCGGTTTTACTGCCGCCCATCGCGCCTTCCAATATGGAAAGCCGCGGATGGCTAATTAACTTTTCCGGATCCGTTGTGGTAAGCTCGCCCAGTCCGGAACAATGCGAACAAGCGGCATCCTGATTATTGAACGAGAAGGCCGAAGCGGGCAGACCGGACTTCCGGCCCGATTCCAGAATACCAATGCGGGAATAAAGCAAACGAAGCAGGTCATACACATCGCTCATAGTGCCCAGGGTGGACCGGGCCGATGCCGCGGAGTTTACGGCATCAATGCTGATTACGGGTGTCAGCCCTTTTATTTCATCAAATTTCGCCTGCGAATTTGTATTCAGCCGGCCACGAATATAATTGGGCAGGGTTTGCAAAAACTGCATTCGTCCCTCTGCCGCCAGCGTATCGAAAGCAAGCGATGACTTTCCACTGCCCGACAGCCCGCTAATCACCGTAAATTTATTTTTGGGAATACGCACATCCACAGCTTTCAGATTGTGGGTACGTACAGCTTTTAATTCTATAAAATCCGAAGCCTGTGCAGAGGACTGATTTTTCGCCGGCTGCACACGAAAATCTCCTTTTAAGGCCTTTGCCGTCAGGGTTTCTGTTTTCAAGAATCCGGATAAGGCCCCCTGATAAACAATCTTTCCGCCCGATTTTCCGCCTTCGGGACCCAGTTCGATAATCCGGTTGGCTCGCCGAATTAAATCATGATGATGTTCTATCACGATGATTGTATGGCCCTGATTGCGCAATACCTCCAGCGAACGCATCAGAATTTCCACATCATAAGCATGCAATCCGGTGGTGGGTTCATCGAGGATATAGAGTGTCTTTCCTTTGGTTTTTCGGCTCATCTCCGTAGCCAGTTTTACGCGTTGCGCCTCGCCTCCGGAAAGTGTTGTCGCCCGTTGGCCCAAAGTCAGATAGCCCAAGCCCAATGCTTGCAAGGCCGAAACAATGCGGTAGATATCTTTCTGCTCCCTGAAAAATTCCACAGCCTCGTCCACCCGCATCTCCAGCACTTCGTAAATATTTTTTCCCCGGAAACGAATTTCCAGCAATTCTTTACTAAAGCGCTTCCCTCCGCAATGCTCACAACGAATTTCCACATTCCCGATAAAGTGCATCCCGATTTGGCGATAGCCGGCACCCTGACAGACCTCACATCGACCGCCTTTTACATTAAAGGAAAAATCGCTTTTCCCGAAACCACCTTCCACGGCCTCCGGCAGCGAAGCAAAAAGTTTCCGGATATAATCGAACATTTTGGTATAGGTGGCCGGATTGG
>CAYUAN010000184.1:0-6535 GCA_964442545.1 uncultured Prolixibacteraceae bacterium
ACCACTTGCCCGGCCAGGGATGTACCGGCCGTACGCGGAATTATGGGTATATCAAACTCGTTTGCCACCCGGATTAAACGATGGATATCCTCTTTGTTTTTGGGCCGGGTTACCGCCAAGGGCATTTCGCGATAGGCGGAGGCATCGGTGGCATAAAGCACACGCATCGCTTCCTCGGTAAATATTTCGCCCTCGAAATCTTTATGCAGTTCCGCTATCGCCCGTTCAACTTTATTTACATCCATCGCGGGCAAAGATAAATTAAACATTGGGAAAAACAGGAGAATTGTTAATTTGAAATTCGGAGAAGAAATAGGTTAAAATCCAAAATCCGAATTTGAATATTCCGTATAAGATAAGATTGGTATAGTAATTTAAATATTGTATAAGAAGTATTGTATAAAAAATACTTTTATAGATTTGCCGGACATTTCAATAAATAATAAGTATGCTAAAAACATTTACCATTTTTCTATTATATCTGTCTTTATTCAGCATTAGTTTCGCACAAATTCCCACAGCTTATTATAACGGGACATCAGGACTTAGTGGTAGTGCATTGCAAACTAAATTACATAAGATTATTAGAGGTCATACAGAGCGAACATACAATCAATTGTGGACTGATTTTGAAAAAGCCGATGTAAAAGCCAACGGTAAAGTATGGGATATGTACTCGGATATCCCCGGAGGCACACCCTCTTATGAATTCACATTCGGGACAAATAAATGTGGCACCTATAGTGCAGAAGGTGATTGTTATAATAGGGAGCATTCATTTCCAAAATCATGGTGGGGAGGTGGCACTTCCTCTGCCGACACTATGTACACGGATTTATTTCATCTTGTCCCCACTGATGGATATGTAAATAATCAGCGGTCATCATATCCATATGGGGAAGTTGGCACTGCCAGCTGGACAGGAAGTAACGGCAGTAAATTAGGCACATCAAATTACGGGGGCTATACAGGGACAGTCTTCGAACCGATTGATTCATACAAAGGTGATTTTGCCCGCGCCTATTTTTATATGGCAACCCGATATTTAAGCCGATTTGATTCGTGGGCACCCAATACCGATATGCTTGATGGTAGTGGTTTTAGCACTTGGGCCTTGAACATGTTAATCGATTGGCATCATCAGGACCCAGTTTCTCAAAAAGAAATCAACCGCAACGACAGCATTTACACTATTCAAGGGAACCGAAATCCATTCATCGACCATCCCGAATGGGTGGACAGCATTTGGAATCCTTCATCAGGATCAGGATCAGGGTCAGGATCAGGGTCAAGCTCATCATCAACATATGCCGAAGACTTCGATACAGGCTCAAACTGGTCTGGCGGAACTATGACCGGATATAACGCCAAATCTTATACTCTACCAGCGCCGTCCCATAACGACCACTTTTCGACTAATTCCGCCGTACGAGAAACATCGTACACACATTCTACGGGTTATTCCTGGAGAATTGATGACGCGGCAAATCACTATTTAAGATATGAATGTGAAGGAACCATAAGCTCTTTTAGTATATGGGCAGCACGTTGGGACAATTCACCCAAGCCCTATGTATCAGTACGTTACAGTATTGATGGGGGAAATAATTACACCACAGTTTATACTTTTACCGGAGATGATTTTTCCGGTGACAAAACATACAAACAGTTTTCCCACACCTTTGCAACACCTATTTCAAATAATTCAGGCAGTAAAATATATATTGAATTTTTAACAACAAGTGGCGAGCGTATGCTATATGATGATTTTGAAGTAACGTTTTCGTCCAGTTCAAATTCAAGCGAATCGGACATTATAAAAAACAGCACATGGACCGAACCTCAAAACATTGATTATACAGCATATAGCACTGCAAGCGGATTAACAACAGCAAACTCTATAGAAGTGGGGAAATTTACCATTCGAGATGGTGGCAACGACCTTACCGATCCCGATGCCATGTCAACAAAACTCACAGATATTGAAATTAGCATTGATAATTATTCAAATATTCAAGCCATTGCACTATTTGACGGAAGCACAAATATTTCTGAGATTACCAACCCTACTTCAACGGTTAATTTCTCCGGATTAAGTTTAGAAGCGAGTGATGATGATTCAAAAGACTTTTCTGTATATGTAAGTTTCAAATCAGATGTTACGGATAACCAAAACCTTAAATTTAGCATTAGCTCAGTAACAGCTGATGCCGGAGGCTCTGCTTTTTCCGACCCAGATGGCGGAGGAGCATCAACGGATAATACCGGAAACTATAATAAAATTGTTGTTACTGCCGACCGCTTGATATTTTCAACCAACAAACCTCCGAGTAGCATATATACTAATACTAATTTTGAAGTTGAAGTTAATGCTGTTGATGCAAATGAAAATATCGATATAGATAATAACACATCAGTAACACTATCCTTGGCCAGTGGTAGTGGAACACTCTCTTCAAGTTCCGGTTTGAATCAAAATCTATCTTCCGGAACCTTTTTATGGAATGATATTCAATATGATACAGAAGAAGATTTCAGTATCAGTGCTACAGCTTCCGCACTAACAGCAGCAAACAGCTCATTAATAACCGCGACTTCAAATACATATTTTTCCGATTTAATGATTACAGAGTATGTTGAAGGCTCATCCAATAATAAATATATCGAAATTTGGAACAACACAGGAGCTTCGGTTGATTTATCCGACTATTCTATTCAATTATATTATAACGGGAATACTAGTCCCGGAACTACCATTTCTCTCTCAGGAACTCTGGCACAAGATGGCATCTACGTTATTGCCAATAGTAATGCTAACATTTGGTCAGGAACACCTGACCTAACAAGTGGAAGTCTAAATTTCAACGGTAACGATGCCATAGTTCTGGTCAACAGTAATGCTAAAGGCAATGTAGATGTTCTTGGCACAATCGGCTCAAGTTCATATTATGCAATAGATAAAACATTAGAACGAAACACAACTGCTAACGGACCTAATTCAACCTATTCACCATCTGAATGGGACGAAAAATCTCAAGATGACGTTAGCGGACTAGGCAATCCCGGACCTCTGCCAATTGAGTTATTGAACTTTGAAGGTATCTATAAGAATGATTATGTTCTTTTGAAATGGCAAACAGCCTCTGAGATTAATAATGATTATTTTACTATTGAACGCTCGACGAACGCTGTTCAATTCGATGCCATTAGCAATATTTCTGCTGCAGGAAACTCCAATTCTACAATCAATTACCAATATATTGACCATATTCCATTTGAAGAAAAAACACTTTACTATCGCCTAAAACAAACCGATTTCAACGGTATGTTTACCTATAGTAAAACAATCAGTATCACGCCTGATTTTGAAAAAACCATACGCTCAAAACAATATATTAATAATAAAACCTTGTTTATTGATATAAAAAGTAGTGAAACCCAAAACATTCAACTTGAGTTCTATTCAATCAACGGGCAATTGATACACAATGCCAGTTTAACAATAAATAAAGGATACAATCAATACCAAATCAATCTGGACAATGTATCTTCAGGCTTATACTTTTTACATTTATTCTCTAAAAGTGTAAATATTACCAATAAAGTAATGATACAATAGTTTTTATTTTATAATCTTATCAGTCTGACCAATCATCTAACCAAGGCTGAAGAACAGGTGGTAATTGAAGCCCGTTTCTCAAAGGAACAAGCCTTATGATTCATCTGGTTTCAAATCGCTCTGCATTTGCCTGAATCACACATTTTTTATACTTTCGCGTTACCATCGTTCATTCCTAATGCCGGGTGTCTCCGGCTTATAATTCAAGAGTTTACAAATATTCTAAAAAGCATAGATAATGATAAACGAGCAGTTAATAAATCCGAAAAGTATCGTTGTTGTCGGGGGGTCGAATAACACACATAAACCCGGAGGTAAAATCCTGAAAAATATTATTGACGGAAATTACCAAGGCGACCTTTATGTGATGAATCTGAAAGAAGATGAGGTTCAGGGCATTAAGAGTTACAAAACCGTAAAAGACCTGCCGCAGGTAGATTTGGCCGTGATTGCCATTGCCGCCAAATACACGCCCGAGGTGGTGGAAATTTTGACCAAGGAAAAGGGGACCAAAGCTTTTATTATTATTTCGGCGGGTTTCAGCGAAGAAAGCCACGAAGGCAAGCTGCTTGAAGATAAAATTGTGGAGATGATTAACGCGGTGGACGGTGCCCTGGTGGGGCCAAACTGCACCGGAATTTTGAACGAAAACCATCACAGTATTTTCACGCATCCCATTCCCAAGCTCGACCCCAAAGGCATTGATTTTATCAGCGGTTCCGGAGCTACGGCTTGCTTTATCCTGGAATCGGGCATTCCCAAAGGATTGACCTTTTCATCGGTTTATACTGTGGGCAATTCGGCACAAATGGGTGTGGAAGAAATTTTGGAATATCTGGACAACACCTTCGATCCGGAAAACAGCTCCCGTGTAAAACTGCTCTATATCGAAACCATTTCGAAACCCGAAAAACTATTGAAGCACGCTTCATCATTAATCCGCAAAGGCTGTCATATCGCCGCCATCAAAGCGGGAGCATCGGAAGCCGGAAGCCGTGCCGCCAGTTCGCATACCGGCGCCCTGGCCAACTCCGACCTCGCTGTAGATGCGCTGTTTCGCAAAGCGGGTATCGTGCGCTGCTACGGACGCGACGAGCTGATGAATGTGGCTGCCGTATTTATGCATCCCGAATTGCGGGGTAAAAATATTGCCATCATTACTCATGCCGGCGGACCTGCCGTGATGCTGACCGATGCTTTAAGCAATGGTGGCATGAATGTTCCGCCCATCGAAGGCGAAGTAGCCGACGAGCTGCTGACCAAGCTTTTTCCCGGCTCCTCGGTAGCCAACCCAATTGATTTTCTGGCTACGGGAACGGCCGAACAACTGGGCATCATTATCGACTATGTGGATCAAAAAATGCCCGAAATAGACGCGATGGTGGTTATTTTCGGAACGCCCGGTCTGGTGCGCATCTTTGATGTGTATGACCTCCTGGACGAAAAGATGAAAACGGCTTCCAAACCCATATACCCCGTTTTACCTTCGGTACTGACCGCCGAGGAAGAAATTCATCAGTTTTTGGCTAAAGGCCGCATCAACTTCCCCGATGAAGTAAATCTGGGAAATGCCTTGAGTAAAGTTTATCATACTCCCTTCCCCGCTCCGCTTGAGCCGGAAATTCCGGAGGTGGATGAGGGGCGCATACGCGGAATTATCGACCATGCGGAAAACGGTTATTTGCAACCGCACGAGATTCAGGCATTGCTGGATGCCGTGGACATCCCGCGAGCAGGCGAAGCCACGGTCGGCTCGGTTGATGAAGCGGTTCAGGCTGCCGAAAAACTGGGTTACCCACTGGTAATGAAAGTTGTCGGGCCGGTGCATAAATCCGATGTGGGCGGCGTGGTATTAAATGTAGAAGACGAGGAAACGGTGCGCAGCGAGTTTGAGCGGATGATACAAATAAAAGACACCACGGCTATTTTGATGCAGCCGATGCTTAGCGGCACGGAGCTCTTTGCCGGAGCCAAATACGAGGACAAGTTCGGACATTTGGTTTTGGCCGGAATGGGCGGTATTTTTATGGAGGTGCTTAAGGATGTTTCCAGCGCCCTGGCTCCCGTTGAGCTGAACGAGGCCTACCGTATGATTCGCAAACTTAAAAGTTATAAAATTATTCAAGGAGTGCGCGGACAGGAAGGTATTAACGAAGATATATTTGCCGACATCATTGTGCGGCTCTCGGCCCTGGTTCATTATGCGCCCGAGATTGTGGAAATGGACCTGAATCCGCTGCTTGGCTCCGCAGACAAAGTTGTGGCGGTGGATGCCCGTATTCGTATTGAAAAGCAGTAGGTTATGATTAACGAAAAATATATCAAACAGGCCGAGGAAGAATTGACGGATATGCCGGAGAAGGACTTTGCCGATTATCTGAAACTGATTAATCGCAAACAACCAGCCATGGCGGGCTACGTGATGGCAATGGGCGACATCTTTGAGGATGAAGACGAATATTTCAATAAATACATCTTCTATTATGCCATTATCCACAAAAGCTACACGAGCCGCTTCCGCTATTT
Source organism: uncultured Prolixibacteraceae bacterium (assembly GCA_964442545.1). Taxonomy (GTDB): domain Bacteria; phylum Bacteroidota; class Bacteroidia; order Bacteroidales; family UBA1556; genus UBA6267. Next base: position 6,146 of record CAYUAN010000184.1, read on the forward strand.
TCCGGAGATAAAAGCCGAAACCATCAACCGCATTGAGGAGCGGGACGAGCAGGAACTGTCGGAGCTGGTGGATGCCCCCGCCGAAGAACTGGAACAGCGCATCCTGGACTGGATTAAAAAGCATCCGCAAAAAGCACTGCTCAGTTTCTTTTACGACGACCTGTTTACCGTGGAAGAAGATGATTTTGACGATATCGGCGAAGAGCTGGATTCACAAATATTTTTTATGCTGATCAGTATTGTAAATATCTATGAGGAGAGCCTGGTGCAAAGCCAGCAGCAACACACAAAAAATCAATAAATTGAAAAAACAAGACCTCTATTTCGGCTTATTAATCGCCTTGAGCGTAATGATATTTCTGCCCTTGCCATTTTTGGAGGGTTTTCATA
>CAYUAN010000185.1:0-2447 GCA_964442545.1 uncultured Prolixibacteraceae bacterium
GCTTCCGTTTTCGGCCTGTCCGTCCACCAATATGCGTTCCAGGCGTTCCTTGGAAGCCTCACGGGCTTTTTTCATTTGTTCGATTAAATCTCCGAACATATTTTTTGAATTTTTACAATTTACTACAAAGCCACAATCTTATCAATTTTTTCCGCTTTTTTATAAATCTCAATTATATCCATCGGGTCTTCAAAGCGTTGTACGGCTGAAAAACTGATGTATTTTCCGTTTTTCGATTCCTTGTGTTTGATTTTGGCATCCTCGGAAAAGAAGCTTTTCAGGCGATTCAGGTTATCGGCCTCGAACGGCACAATAAACTTAAACATATAGTCTGTGGGCCAGGTGAAATCTTCCACCAGCAGCTCCATCAATTTCGCGTATTTTCCTAATCCTTCCATAAGATTTATTTAGCGGCAAAGGTCGAAAAAAATGAAATGTATCTGACAGGGATTTATGGCGGATAAGTCTTTATAAATTGAAGCTGAAAATATAGAAACCTGAGAACGATAATCGTGCTCAAAATATCAGCTAAACCGGCATGTTCAGACACTAAAGAAAATATGTTCTGTTTCCCCGATTTTAATTTGCAGCGGAAATAATATAATAAGGCCCGGCCAAAAGCAACATCCGTAAAATATTCCCATCTTTGTATCGCATGAAACAAAAGCTGCTGATATTATTCCTTGCGATGGCCCTGCCTATGCTGCTGCGTGCCCAGTTTTACGAAACGGGACAAGACCCCGGGCGTATCCGCTGGCGGCAGATAAAAACGGATTATTTTCGTCTGGTATATCCCGATTTCGCCGAAGCACAGGCACAGCATTTCGCCAATAAACTTTTGTGGGCGGCAACAGAGGTTCCTAAAGGCATGCAGCATCAACCCAAGCGTATCGACATATTGATGCATATGGAGTCGAGCACCTCTAATGCCATGGTGGTATGGGCGCCCAAACGTCTGGAGGCGCACAACACGCCACCGCAGGATTCGTACGGCGAGGACTGGTGGGAGCAACTGGCCCTGCACGAATTCAGGCATGTGGTACAGGTGAGCAAGATGCGACAAGGTTTTACCAAGGTCTTGTCTTATGTGTTTGGCGAGGCGGCCACCGGCGGCATTTTGGGTGCTTATATTCCCTTATGGTTTTTGGAGGGCGATGCCGTGGCCACGGAAACTGCCTTGAGCGAAACAGGCCGCGGAAGAAATCCGGATTTCAGTATGGATTTGAAAGCGCAATTGCTCGAACTGGGCAGCTATTCTTACGACAAAGCCTATAACGGCTCCTACAAAAATTTTATCCCCGACCATTACGTGCTGGGCTATCATCTGGCCACACTCGGCCAAGGGAAATACGGCGCCGGTTTCTGGGCGAACAGTTTTGATTATACCGCCCGCAATCCCTATATGATTGTGCCATTTTCCCACTCCATAAAAAAGCAGAGCGGGCAGACAAAAGTGCATTTTTACTCAGAAATAATGCATGAATTGGACAGCATCTGGCAAGACAAGCAAGAAGAAATTGAGCTTTGGGATTTCGATACTTTATACCTGAATCAATCGAAGTTTTATACCGATTTTCAAATGGCCCACCAGATTGATTCCAATCGTATCGTTTGCCTGATGAGCGGTTTGGATGATATCAGCCGGATTGTCCTTATCGATATTAAGGAAGGAAAAATCAGCACTCTGCACACGCCCGGCTACGGCCATATTGACAATCTGGATTATGCGAACGGGAAAGTGGTATGGAACGAACGCGGCTTTAATCCCCGTTGGCAGCACCGTCGGTTTATGGTGCTAAAAACCTACGATCTGTCTTCAGGAAAAGTAAAAAAGATTAGCGCACGGAGCTATCTTTTTTATCCCACATTCAGTCAGCGCGGCGATACGGTAGCGGCTATGCAAGTAAGCCCCGAAAATCAATATTCCATAGTACGGATTAGCATTGGGCAAGGAGGCTCACAAAGCAGTCGCGAACTTCCGCGTTTTGTAAAAAATCCACGTTTTACCGGTGACGGACAAAAGATTGTCGGGGTGGAAATCGGCCCGAAGGGAAACAGCATAAAGCGCTACAATTTGCAGGGCGTAGAAGAAAAATTACTGTACGGACCAAGCTTTGAGAATATTTCCAATCCGATTCTGTCGGGCGATACACTTTTGTTTATCTCCACACTGAGCGGCCGTTCGAATGTGCACGCCCTGGATTTGCAAAGCGGTAAAGAATACCAACTTACTTCTGTTCCCTTTGGTGTAAATTTTCTTAATCTGAGCTATGATAAACACCTGGTATTTAGTTCCTACTCGGCTAATGGCTACTTAATCGGGCGGCAAGAAATACGCTTTGAGCATCCGGCAGCGGCAGGCAAGAAAGATGAATTTTATAAATCATATTTAACGGATAACAAAGGAAATATTCAACGCGAGCCTCCCCGGGACAGCCTTTTTGAAA
>CAYUAN010000186.1:0-6206 GCA_964442545.1 uncultured Prolixibacteraceae bacterium
CGCTTTTGGTACTCTTCGGTCAGATAATTCCGGATGTGGCTTCCAATCAAATCCGAACGTTTCATGCGCATCATTTCGGCTTCCCGCTCATTACAATCGATAATCACACCCGTAGCACTCAAAAGTGCGACTCCGTTGGGCGCTTTCATAAATAGCAACCGAAATTGCTCTTCACTCATCCGCAACTCTTCGGCAGTCTTTACCTCCGATGAAAGATCGTTAAACACTAACATAAATCCGCCGGGTGCTCCATCAAGGTTCCGAATCAACGAAGTACGCAAACGGACATGAAATTGCCTACCATCCAAGGACTTAAACATATAATCGTTAATAGAGATAATGTCTTGCTCCAATACCTCCTTTAATCGCTTTTTTCCTGTCTTGATAAATTCCTTATTCAAAAAGTCAAAGCCATATAAAGACTCTTTTTGCAAATCGATAGTACGATCGATACCGAGCATATCATATAAACTGTTTGAGGCAAAAACAATTCGCCCGTCCAGATTTAGAATGGCCATCGGGATTGAGGAAGTTTCCAAAAGGCGACGATACATATTTCGGCTTTCAATCAACTCTTTCTCAACGATTTCTTTCGTTTCATTCAGTCGCAGTGCATATATTGCGGTGGAAACGTCATTCACCAAATCCGAAAACATTTCCTTTGCATGTTCGTCCAGCAAATCATTTCGAACCGAAACCGAAAAAACACCGTAAATCTCATCGTCAAATTGCAGGCGCTTGGAAATCATGGCGGCCCCATAGCGTTCTCGCAAAGCACAAGACTTGCATTCCTCAGAATTTCGTGGAATAATAACTACGTCAGGCTCTTTCAATATTTTGGCCCAGCAATTATACGATACTGTCAGATTTCTATCCTCAAAAGAGTTAAAGGTGGAAATTTGCGCTCCACTTTTATCTGTAAGAACGATCCAAGCTACATCATAAGCTTTGATTTGGGTAATTTCGATACATATTTCCTGAAGAAGCTTCTCAACATCAGTTGCTTTAAGAATAGCGCTCTTTATACGAATGAGCATTTCCAGCGTTTTGAGCTTTACCTCCTGCTTTTGTGACATGGATAACCTCCCTTTTTTGAGCAATAGATTATTCGCTAAAAATACAAAAATCCATTACCTAAATCAAAGTAATGGATTTTAATTAGTAAAAAAGCACTGTTAATTACAACAAGCCTCCACGTAAATAAATCTCTTTTTGCACATCGTAAAACGGATTTATCTTTGCGCTTTTATTGTTCTTCAAATTGGTTACTTCACCTTTTTCGAAATCCACACGCAGGGTATCACCGTCTTTCAAGTCGATTTCATCAATCATCGAAGCATCATAGGTAAGGATAGGCATGGCTGCGTTGATGGCGTTCCGTTCGTAAATAGCTCCGTAGGACTCGGCCAAAATACACGGAATACCCAAAGCCTTAAAACAATCCACCGCTTGCTGACGTGAGCTTCCGGCACCAAAGTTTTTACCCGTAACGATAATATCGCCCGGCTTGGCCCGCTTGGCAAAATCTTCATACCCTTCGAGATTGTCAAAAGCATATTGTCCCATCTCATTAATATCCGTAATGGTCAAATAGCGATTGTGGAAAATCATATCCGTATCGATATCATCCTTCTGAATGAGCCATACACGGCCTTCCACTACCATAGGCTTATCTTCGGCAGCATGTTTTTCCGTCTTATGTGCCTTGGGATGCAATTTCAATCCGTGGCTTTCGAAATGAACGGCCTGGGGTTCAATATCCTCCAGTTTATCGGTGATATATCCGGCTACGGCCGAAATGGCTACCGTTCGCGGGCTGGCCAGGAACACCTCCCCTTTTCCCTGCTTACCGGCAAAATTGCGGTTTCCGGTACTGATGGTGGTTTCGTTGGGGCCGTTTTGCCCAACCTGTCCTGCCGCACAACCGGCGCATCCTGCATTGGAAACCAGTGCTCCGGCATCTTTGAATATCTTAATCAATCCTTCATCCAAAGCTTCTTTCCAGATTTCATCCGTGGATGGTACAATCTTCAAAACCACTCCCGGTGCCACTTTACGGCCCTTCAAAATATCAGCCGCAATACGCAAATCTTCCATACGTCCGTTGGTACAGCTCCCGATAAAAGCCGACTCGATGGGCGTTTTCTCAACACTGGCTACCGAAGTATCGTCATGGGGTTTGCCCGGACGGGCTACCATGTGCACAAAAGTGCCCATATCAATATCAAACTCCTGGTCATATACGGCATCATCATCCGCCCATATACCTTCGGATTTCTTTCCCGAGCGACGCTCCAGCTCGTCCAAAATTTGTTTGTTGGGCGTAAACAGCACAATAATAGCACCCATTTCCGTGGCCATGGAAGCAATGGTAATACGCTCGTCCAATGTGAATTTCTCCACCTCATCGCCGTAAATCTCCACCGCATAACCCAGAAGTTTATTGGCACCGAAAATACTCAACAAATTCAGCACAATATCTTTGGCGGCAATGCCTTCCGGACGCTTACCGTTCAGATTTATTTTAACCGACTTCGGCACCTTAAACCAAGCTTTGCCTCTGGCCCAAACGGCGGCAATATCCTGATCGCCCATTCCCTGTCCGAAGGCGCCGATGGCCCCCATAATATTGGCGTGGGAATCGGTGGAAACAAAGGTTCCGCCCGGCAAAACCAAACCACGGTCAATGGCCTGGTGGGTTCCGATACCGGTATTGATATCGAACACCTGAATACCGTTTTCGCGGGCAAACATCCGGCAATATTGCTGATTGGCCGCATACTTCTGATCCGAACCGCCCGGATTGGTATCAAAGGTAAAAAAGGTCTTCGAAGGATCGTCTAAGCCAAGCCCGTTTTCCAGGAGGTTTTTCACCACGTTGGCACCCCCGAAATCACGAGCAACACGGGCATCAATCTCCACATCCAGAATCTCTCCCGGCTTCACGACATCCTTGCCACTGTGACTTGCTAATATTTTCTCTATTATCGTCATATCATTAATTTTTTAGAAACTGTTTCATACGCTTTGTATGCTTTGAAACAGCGCTCTGTTTGTTATTTACCTATAATTTCAAACGCTCTTTGAAGGGCAGAAAGGTCATAAAATCGGCATGATGCACCACATAAGCTTCGGTGCTGCGCTTAATCATATTTCCTTCGCCGGCATGCGCCGCAATAATATGACAAACCGCTGCGGGCACACCGCATTGCTCGGCCAGGCTCACCCCGCTAAACGGGTGGCGCACATATTTACCGTAACTTCCCTGCACGGCATTACCGTTCTCGTCCAGTTCATACTCCAACAACTTGCCCACATCGGCCAGTATGGCTCCGGCAATCAATACATCCATATCGCAGGTAAGTTCGCCATGGTACATATCATTGATTTTTTGTCCCGCATCGCGGGCAATATGCACCACGGAACGTTTGTGGTCCATAAAAGTCACCTTCAAATCGGGACCAACCAACAGAGTAAACGGAATACGGTTCAGATCATCGGCGGTAAGCACGCTGCGCTCCAGGGCCAAAGCCCAGGTGTCGGCGGTTTGCTTGCGCAATTCTTCATTTTTTATCCAGGACAGTTCTTCGCCCCAGAGTTTTTCTACTTCTTTATTCATGCTTGTTTTCTTTTGTTCTTGATAAGATTTAGGCGATTCTTGAATCGCCTTTAGCCGTGCATACCTTAGATTACAGTTTTGCGATAATGGCATCAGCCATTTGCTGTGTAGAGGCGGCGCCTTTTTCCACAACATCGGGACGGCCGCTCATCTTCATCATGTCGTAGGTGCGCACTTTGCCTTCCTTAATCACTTCGGCCACGGCATTGCGAATTTTTGCGGCCATCGGTTTTTCATCAATGTAATCCAGCATCATGCAAGCCGATTCTATCATGGCTATCGGGTTCACTATGGAAACATCATAATCGGCATATTTAGGAGCGGAACCATGGGTCGGCTCGAAAACAGCCACACCCTCGGCACTCATCTGGGCAGAGCATGCAAAGCCCAATCCGCCAATCAACCCGGCAAAACCATCGGAAATGATATCACCAAACATGTTTCCGGCCACAATTACACCATAGTTCTCCGGATTCTTGGTCAGCCACATCATCTGCGCATCAATATTGGTATTCCACAATTCGATTTCCGGATAATCGTCCTTCTGCATCTGCAAGGCCATTTTGTACATCATACCCGATGTCTCACGAATCACATTGGGCTTTTCGCACAGTGTAACCGACTTATATCCATATTCTTTGGCATGCTCAAAGGCGGCACGAAGAATACGCTCGGTGGCTTTTTTTGTAAAAATACGGGTGGAAATGGAAATCTCCTCTTTGGGCACCCGGCCAAAATTCTTTACAAATTTAGGATGGGTCATAAAAGCTTCATAAACCTTTTCCTCAGGATTTGACCATTCTACGCCACCGTAAAGGCCTTCTGTGTTCTGGCGGAAAATTACCGCATCTACTTCCGGCTCTTCAATCTCGCCATTGGCTCCGCGACGAATAAAGTTCAGAGGATTTCCCACATAAGTCTTGGTCGGGCGCATACAGATATCCAAACCGAAGTGCTGGCGCAAACCCACAATCGGGCTGGAATAAACCAGGCCTTTTCCTTGCAATTCGGGATTCAGTTCGCGGGCCGCCTCATCTTTAGGTTTGGAAGTTATGGCCCCAAAAAGCGCAATTTTATGCTTGGCCAAAAGGTCGATGGTACGTTGCGGCAAAGGATTTCCTTCCGACTTCCAAAATTCCCAGCCGATATCACCCTCTACATAGTCGGCTTCAAAACCGGCAGCATTTAATACTCTGATTGTTTCGTCCAGTACAACGCGGCCGATTCCATCGCCAGGCATTGCTACAATAGTTCTTTTACTCATATCTTTTTGTTTTGTATGTTTTGATAATTTGCTTCAATTTAAGGCATCAAATATACAACAGTATTTTTTTAACACTTTTACTCCAAAATGTTTTTTTTAACATGTTTTGAAGAGCATAAAAATATCCGGAAGAGTTTTTGAAAAACCAGCTTTTCAGTGTAACTATTATCATGCTATTTAAAATGATGCCACCCTCAAAAATCCATATCTTTGCGGGAAGATAATCTTAGCGCAGATTGGTGTATGAAACAATTACTGATTTTTCTTTTTGTATTGCTTGTTGTACAAACAAATCTCCGGGCGCAAAGCGAAAGCGGCTACGACAACTATGATGACGAGTACGACGATGAAATGCCGGTTAACGCATTTGGGCATTGGGATTTGGGCATCAATATGGGCATGCATTGGGGCGCTCAATACCAGGCGCAATTCTATGACGGCAGCCCGACGAATGTCAACAATATCAATTACGTTTTTGAAAATAAATACTGGCGCCAGGATATTATGAATGTGCTGAATGTGGCCGACACCTTCTATCTGCGCGAGTTACCACAAAAAATGCGCTATACAGGCGCGTTTCAAGTGGGACTTTATTTCCGAAAAACATTCGACAACTATCTGGGCTTTTCGGTGCAGTTTGATTACTCGAAACTGACGGCCTCCGATTTTTTCACCCTTGAGGTGGACCCCCAGCCTTCCATCGGGCAAGAACCGGATATCCGCATCTATCCCATCTGGGGTATTGAAGACCGCATTAATATTGATTTTCTGATTTCGCGTTATTTCAAAACAAATTCTTCCCATTTGTTTCCTTTTTTCGAGGCGGGTTTTAATTTGAACAGTGTACGCGTAAAAGAGAATAAAATCCGGATTGAAACCCTGGAATATTCGCTGGTGGATATATATCTGGACGGAGGATACGTGCCGGGGCTGCCGCAAAACGAGTATTATGTGCAACAAGGCGGAATCGGTTGGGGAATAAGTGCCGCGCTCGGATTGAAGATGGCCTTTAGCGATTATGTAAGTATTGACCCCGGATTCCGGTTTTATTATCAAAGTGTGGCGCTCGACCACTATGAGAAATTATCTTTCTCGTACAGCTTTTTCGTGCGCTTAAGTTTAAGTGATTTTTTCGGTTCCTATGAAGAATAAACCAAAAAAGGTACAAGCCGCGAGGTTTTCCATCTACTCCAATACTTCGTTAATCTTGATGAAGATTGCCGCAGGACTGTTCAGCGGATCGGTGAGTATTATCTCGGAGGCAATTCACTCCGGGCTCGACCTGGTGGCCTCGTTTATCGCTTTTTTCGCGGTGCGTATTTC
>CAYUAN010000187.1:0-9590 GCA_964442545.1 uncultured Prolixibacteraceae bacterium
CGAGGCACCGATGGTATTTGCATACATCCACCCGGGTAACCGTTTGGCTACCATTATGGGTATGAACAAAACCGATGTTGCCGATATCGAAACCATTGGTAAGGAAGTAAATATGCAAATCGCCGCTATGGCTCCCGTTGCTTTGGATAAAGACGGTGTTGATGCCTCAATCATCGAGAAAGAAATCGAGATTGGAAAAGAGCAGGCACGTCAGGAAGGCAAGCCGGAGGCTATGCTGGAGAAAATTGCTTTGGGTAAGCTGAACAAATTCTACAAAGAAAATACTTTGTTGAATCAGGCTTTTGTACGCGACAACAAAATGAGCGTAGCCCAGTATCTGCAATCAGCCGATAAGGATTTAACCGTAACCGGTTTCCATCGTCTGGCTTTGTAGTCGTCTGTAAAGAGAAAATTCAAAGAACCGCCTTCAGAATGAAGGCGGTTTTTTTATATCCGCTATTTAGCTAATATTGCAAAATGAATATCATTAAATGGGGCCGTCAATATGTGGATTATCGAATGGGATTTATCGGTAGTGCCGTGATGGGTGGGGTGGTATTTTACATTAACTATCATGCAACCATGGTGCACTATGGTTCTCCGGATATTACGGGAGCTGTTACGGCAGCGATGAAACAAGCGGTTTATACCTTTTTTATGGGCGGATTTGTTATGCGCCTGGCCGAGCGATTGGCCACAACTATTCAAAACACCGTTTTGGCATTGACACTGGCCACATTGATACCCTCCGGTCTGACACTGATTTTAACCTATGCGATGCATACCTTAAAAGGAACTCCTATGCCCTTAGAGTCCACGATACCCACCTTTTTTGCCATAGTGCCGGGAACTTTTTTTTGGGGTGTCATTCGCCGCCGTAAAGTGAAGATGGCTGCCGAAAAGTCCGGGCCGCTTGTGTGAAACACTGTCTTAATAATTAAATTTTTCTTCATATTTACCGCTTTGCATTTTCATTATTCAAAGAAGATTTCTATCTTTGAAGAGTATTCTGAATTCTAAAGAGTATTGTGAATAATAAATAAGACCATGAAATATAAGCGAATACTATTAAAACTGAGCGGTGAGGCCTTGATGGGGGAACAACAATATGGAATAGATCCGGAACGTCTGAATACTTATGCCGAAGATATAGCCGAGGTGGTTGAACTTGATGTGCAAGTGGCCATTGTGATTGGTGGCGGGAATATATTTCGTGGTATGCAAGGTGCCGCCCAAGGTATGGACCGCGTACAAGGCGATTATATGGGCATGCTGGCCACCGTGATTAATTCCATGTCGATACAAGGTGCGTTGGAAAATCTCGGAGTTTCTACTCGTTTGTTGGGTGGTCTGGCAATAGACCCCATAGCCGAGGCCATGAGCCGGAAACGCGCACAGGAATATTTGAATCAGAGAAAAGTAGTTATTATCAGCGGAGGAACGGGAAATCCGTTTTTTACCACGGATACGGCTTCCGCATTGCGGGCTGTGGAAATCGAAGCGGATATTATCCTTAAAGGAACCCGCGTGGACGGAATCTATACGGCCGATCCGGAGAAAGACCCTAATGCGGTGAAGTATAATAGTTTAAGTTTTGAAGAAGCTTACGAGAAAAAATTGAGCATAATGGACTTAACGGCATTTACATTATGCCGAGAAAATGCCTTGCCGATTTATGTGTTCGATATGAATAAAAAAGGAAATCTTTTGCGTGTAGTAAAAGGTGAAAACATAGGTACTATAGTACATTAATTTTGATTGCTCAGGGTTAGTGTTATTCAAATTTGTTCTTTTAAATAGTTTGCGTATAAATAGTTTGCTTAGGCTGCTTAATAAAACGTAATAAGCAGTAATCTTTATTTATTGCTCTTACAGAAATTAAATATTTTTATGATTATGGACTATGTTACCGAAACTTAATTTATTTAATTTCGTATTATAAAATTGAGAAACTAATTACTGGGAAAATAACTAATGTGGTTAAAATGGGACAAGAATATTTTAAATGGAGTAATGTATATGAAACGGGTTTTGCTCGTATTGATACACAGCATAAGGTAATCCTTAAGATTCTAAACGAACTTTATGAAGTAGTATTGATTAATAAGCAAGACGAAAAGCTTACAGATATTTTACATGAGTTAGTACAATACACAATATATCATTTTGATGAAGAGGAAAAGCTCTTTTCAAAATATGGCTATATAGAAATAGAAGAGCATAAAAGGGCACATGAAGATTTCGTTAGGAAAATAACTGATTTTAAAAATAGGTTAGATAAAAATACGCGCTTACTAACAGTAGAGTTAATAGATTTTTTAAAGGATTGGTTAATTGATCATATCTTAGTAGAAGATCAGAAATATGCCGAGTATTTCAAAAAAAAGGGGATTCAAATATAAATGATGAAATATTTGTTGGCTTTCTTGTTTTTGAGTTGTGTAATCTTGGCCAATGCCGAGAGCCAACCAGATACACGCTCGGGTTTGTCCTCGGCGAATAAAGAAGTTTCCGACAGTATCCGTATCCAATCCTATCTGGAAAAGGCAAATCGCTACATTTATATTGATTACGACACGGCATTAATATATGCTGATTCGGCAGTGCAAATGACAAATGCCCGAGAGAATGCTTATCAGCTCATGAGTGCACTGCGGAAGAAAGGGCAAGTCTTGCTGTTTCAAAGAGAAAACGATTTGGCTCGTGCATGTTTCATGCAAGCGCGAGAACGATGCCCCGATTCTTGTGATCAAGCTGCCTTGTCCGACTTGAACTATTTAATTGGTTTGAGCTATTTTAATCAGGGTAATAATAATGATGCGATGAATTATTATCGATTAGCCCTAAAGCAAGCCGAATCTGCAGGGAATAATTATCGCATGTCGCTTAGTAATACTGCAATAGGTGTTATTTATAGTAAAAGTGGACAGCAGGAACAAGCGATTAAATATTTTCTTCGTGCAGCTGAACTTATTGATAATGACAATCTTAACCAAAAGGCTAGTATATATAATAATATTGGAAATATATATTTAAATCAGCGCCAATACCGAAAAGCGCTGGATTATTTACACCGGGCCCGACAGTTTATTGATTCAACCAATGATGAGTATAACAAAACGAAAATTATTTTGAGTCTGGCTTCGGCTTATGACGGTTTGGGCGCAGATGAGAAAGCCTTGAAAGCAATGAAGGAAGCTGAAGAAGTTGCTTTACGGACAAAAGATAAACATTTGCTTGCACGAGTATATTCACATTTGGCATTTTATTATAAAGATCAAGAACTCTTGGATACTGCCATAATGTACCTAAATATGGTTCTCCCCATCTACGAAGAAGGTAAAGATATTGATATAGACGGTTTAATTGAGAGTTATCAGAATTTGGCAGATATTTATATTAAACAAAGTAAAAATAATAAATCAAAACTGAATGAGGCAATTAAATATGCTCATGAGGCATATACACTAGCCGATAGTATCGGATACCTTAATATGCAAAGTCGTGCGGTACAGAGTCTGCGCGAGGCTTATAAACTAAAAGGTGATTTCCCCAAAGCATTATATTATGCCGAACAATATGCTGTTTTAAGCGATTCTCTGTTTAACAGGGATAAACTGCAAATTGTTAATGATATAGAAGCAAAATATAGTAATGCCAAAAATAAAACGGTTATCGATCAACTTAAGGGAGAGAAACAGGTAGAAACAGAGACTTTGATAAAGGAAAAGAATAAATACTATTTCTTAATGGTTGCCTTTATTGTGATTTTTTTTCTTGCAGTTTTTTTTCTGATAAGTCTTGTGCAAAATAAGAGAATGCAGAAAGAACTGGAAAAGGAGCGCAAGGCCTTAAAGGAAAATCAGGAGGAGCTAGATGCACTAAACAGTAAGCTGAATGAGTATTATTTGGAATCGGTACGACAAAGTATAGAAATAGCAACCAAGGGAAAAACCATTACCGCGCAATTACGGATTATAGAAGAGAAAAATCGCCAATTTGATGCCGCAATTAATAACCTGGAAGATGTTTATTTCAGAACAAATAATCGTTTTGAATATACGTTTGTATCTCCTTCAATATTAAAATATTTGCAATTAAGTTCATACAATCAAATTATTGGTAAGCCATTAATAGAATACTGGGATACTGATAAATCAACAGCAAAAAAGCTGATTCGTCAAATTCATAAAGAAGGCGCTATTCATTCCTATGCAATTACCTATAAAACGTTTAAGGGGGAATTGCGTTATGCGACGGTAAGTGCCACTAAGATTGAGAAGGAAGGAAAGTTTGCAGGTATTGAGGGCATCATTCATGATGTGACAGAATCCTATATCAACAATAAGCGAATCAAGGACCTACATGTTCAGAAAGAAATATTGCTAAACAATTTGCCCTCTTTGATTTTTTTCAAAGATGTTTCACTTCGTTATATCGAAGTAAATAAGAATTTTGCAAATCGTCTAGGGTATAGCATGGATGAAATAATTGGTAAACGTGATATTGAGTTATTGTCTTTAGATTTAGCAAAAGAATATGAGGCCTTGGACAAGAAAATTATTGAGACCAAAGTGCCGGCATACGATGTCATAGGAAGTCAGGTGTGTAAAGACGGTAAAGAGCACTGGTACTCAACCACAAAAGTTCCGTTTATCGATTCGGAGAATAATGTTAAAGGAATTATCGGCGTTGTTCGTGATATAACCAGCCGAGTTGAATATGAGCGAAATTTATTAGAAAGTAAAGAACGAATTGAAAGCGCTCATTTAAAAATGATCGATAATATTAATTATGCGCGTACTATTCAGAATGCTTTGATGACCAGTGAAGAGCGAGTTCAGGAATGCATTAATGATTTCTTTGTCTTTTATCAATCGAAAGACCACGTAAGCGGAGATTTTTATTATATAAAGAAGATTCGCGACCACTTGATTTTTGCTGCTGCCGATTGTACCGGCCATGGAGTTTCCGGTGCTTTCCTTACGATGATGGGAATTACTTTCTTGCATGATATATCGAATATGCAGGAAATAAATACAGCCGCTCAAGTTTTGGAGACCCTGAGAACAAAGGTAAAAGATACATTTGCAAGCTTTGGTTCCGAAAATCACAACGGATTGGATATTGCCTATTGCGCCGTTAATTTGAAAACGAAGCGCTTACAGTATGCCGGAGCTTATAACCCTTTAATTATTGTCCGAAATGGGAATCTTATTGAGTATAAAGCTACCCGTAATCCGATAGGATATTATCCAAAAGAAACACCATTTAAAAATCATGTTGTTCAGCTGCAAGCTGGAGATATCTTGTATTTGTTTTCAGACGGATATGTGGATCAGATTGGCGGGCCGAATAAAAAGAAGTTGAAGGCCAAAAGATTTAAAAATCTTTTGCTTGAAATTCATAGCCTGCCTCTTGCACAGCAAAAATCATATTTGATTGAATTTTTGGATAATTGGCGTGGCGATGAAGAGCAGACAGACGATATCGTTATTATGGGCATTCGGATATAATAATCAGGATGGAAATACGGGTTCATTTTTTTATCTAAATTTCTTGCTTCTCCGTACGCCAAATCTTTTTTTGATTAGTCTTTATACCACTGTTATAAATTCAAAATCATGGATAATCAGGTAAAATGCTTGATTTTCCCACATGATTTGTCGTATTTTTGTATAGGATAATCAATAAGCTTAGAAATCATGAAAAAGTTTGGAATAGTTATAGCGCTATTATTGATGCTTTTTAGTGTTGATGTATCGGCCCAATCGGCAAAGAAATTCTATAAAACAGGGCTTGCATTTGCCAAAAGTGGAAATTATGGTGATGCGATAACTAATTACACGAAAGCTTTGGAAATGGATCCTGAGTATGTGCGGGCATATGAGGCACGTGCCAAGGTCTATGCATCCCAGGAGAAATATGAGGAGGCTGCAAAGGATTATGATCGTGCATCTTCCTTAGAACCGGATAATAAGCATTTCGTTTATTATGCGGCTAAGATGTATTATAATCTGGGAAATTACGACAGTTGTTTGATTAAGGCCGACAAGGCTATTAGTATTGATAAAAAGTATGTTGACCCATATAAAATCAAAACTCAGGCACTGATTGCGCAAGACAAAATCGGAGCGGCTGAGAAAGTTGCTTTACAGGCTTTTGAATTGCGAAAAGATTATGATACCTATTTTAATCTGGGTTTAATTTATTATAAACAAAAGCGTTATACCGATGCGGAAAAACATTTTACCGAAGCACATAAGCAAGATGGTAAAAAAGTGGAGCCGCTGTTGATGCTGGCGCAAACCTATTATGACCAAGAACGCTACGATGAGGCAATTAATACCGTATATCAGGTTTTTAGCATTGATGCGAAAAACAAAGATGCTTTTTTACTGCGCGCAGAATCTTATGAAAAGCTTATGCGGTATCAAGATGCCATTAATGATTTATCCCAAATCATAGTTTACCATCCCAAGGCCGACTTTATAAACGATATTTATATGAAACGGGGGGATGTGTATTTTGAATTTAATCAACATATTAACGCGATTAATGATTATACCAAAGTCATTCTGAATGATCCCGAACGACCCGAAGCCTATTTGCACCGGGCACAGGCCTATGAAGTGATTCGCTCCAATGATGAAGCCATAAAGGATTACGAAAAGCTGGTATCAATGAATCTTAAAGGAGATAAATACAAAGCTTTGTTGATGGCGGCCAATGTGCGATTGTATGAACTGAAAAGAGAAGAGGATGATCCCGTTTTGGTTATTAACAACCCCAAAATTCGTAAGGAAGGGGAGTTGGAAGTAATTAAAGGTTCTGAAAATGTGACTATCGAAGGTGTTGTAAAGGATGCCAGTGCCATTAAATATCTAAAAGTAAATGGTCAGGAAGCCCGGTTGACACCCCGTTCGGGAAAATATGATTTTACAATCACCGTTCCGGTGAAGGGCGTTACGGAGTTCGATTTTGAGGTCTCGGACGAATACGATAATATAACCAAACGTAATTATGTAAAACGGATTACAGAGGTTGACCCGCCGCAAATTACTCTGATTACCCCGGTGGCCTCCGATGACGGACAAATTTATCTGGAGTCGGATGAACCGCGTTTGTATATCGAGGGAACGGCTATTGATGCCAGCAAGATTCAGAATATTATGATTGATAGTCTGAATGCGAGTTTCAGTCCTTCGGTTTTGAATCCCTCATTTTCCGCGACAATCGATATAACCAATAAGAGTAAAATCTGGATTGAAGCAACGGATATCTATGGAAATAAAAAACGCTATGAATATCTGCTCAATCGCGAAGGAATTGACTTAACCAAGAACAACCCGATGGGAAAAACCTGGGTAGTGTTTATCGAAAACAGTAATTACGAGAGTTTTGCCTCACTTGACGGCCCGACTAAGGACGTGAGCATGATGAAGGCAGCTTTGTCGAAGTATAAAATTCACAATATCATTCATAAGAGGGATATGACCAAAGCCGAGATGGAACGCTTCTTCTCGATTGAATTGCGTGATTTGGTTCGTAAAAATCATGTGAATTCTATTATCGTTTGGTATGCCGGCCACGGTAAATTTATCAATAATACCGGCTATTGGATTCCGGTAGATGCCAAGCGTGATGATGAGTTTACCTATTTTAATATCAATCAATTGAAAGCGTCCATGCAGTCTTATTCCGATGTGGTAACTCACACACTGGTTGTTACTGATGCCTGTGAATCCGGCCCTACATTCTATCAGGCCATGCGTTCAGGATTGAAAATAAGAGACTGTGGCGATTGGAAAGCAACAAAGTTTAAATCTTCGCAGGTGTTTTCATCAGCCGGTTACGAACTGGCATCGGATAATTCACAATTTACCAAGACATTTGCCAACTCGCTGATTCATAATCCAAAATCGTGTATTCCGATTGAGAGCATTGTGGAAAAAGTTACCACAGCGGTCGAGCAAAAGAATCAGCAGAAGCCGCAATTCGGAAAGATCGACGGCTTGGCGGATGAAAACGGAACATTCTTTTTTATTAAAAAGTAACAACAGCCGGCGCGAAATAGTGCCGGTTTTCCTTTATCTGTTAAGGAGGAAAATAAAACAACATTGGATTTTATGTTACGAAAAATACTACTGCTCATCATTACATTCATCTCGATATCCGGCTTCGCCCAGAAGTATTATTTTGATGTGTATGGCGTTAAGCAGGGTTTAAGTAATTCCGATGTATATGTCATTGCCCAAGATCGTCAGGCTTATGTGTGGCTGGGAACCAAGAGTGGTATTTCCCGCTTCGACGGTAGTAGTTTCGAGAATTTTTTCTCGGAAGAGGGCACGGCACCAAACGGTATGCGCTGCCTGTATATGGATACGGCCGGAGGTATGTGGTTTGGTCATATTGGCGGCGGTTTGACCTACTACCAAAAGGGGAAGTTTACAAATCGCACAATAGACAGTGTGCAAAGCGATGTTACCAGTATTGTTGAAGATGTGCACCATCATCTATGGATTTCAACTTATGGAGATGGCGTTTTTCGTATCGATAATCCCTATTCTGAGAAATATAAAATTGAGCACTACGCCGGAGCCGAAGGCCTAAGCGACAGGGTCTCCAATATCGTTATTACCAAGGATTTCGGGGTGATGTTTGTAACCGATTTCGGAGTGAAATACTATGATGAGCAGAGTGGTAAATTTGAGTTTATCAAAAAGCGTATCGCCCAATGGCCGGAGTATTTTCCGGTGATTTGCATGCTCGAGGATTCCCGTCAAAATCTGTGGGTGGGTACCTATAACGGCGGGCTTTATAAATTTAGCGAGCAGGGTAAAAAACTGAAAGTTTACGATCACCGCGATGGCCTGGCAAAAAACTGGATCAGCTATTTGTACGAAACACGGGCGCATGAAATCTGGGTGGGAACCTGGGGTGGTGGAATATCCGTATTCCGTGATGGTACATTACAAAATTTCAACTCGGATAACGGCCTTGAAGCAGAGACGATTCGTTGTATTTACGAAGATTTGGAAGGAAACATCCTCATTGGCAGTAAAAATATGGGCTTGTTTATTTACAAAGGGGACGGCTTTGTAAATTATACCCGTTTTCAGGAGGATAAGCCCATTCAGGTAAACAGTATTTACGAATATCCGGATGGGCAAATTTGGTTAGGAAGTAATGTCGGTGTATGGATTTCGACGCCAGAAGCGGATGGAGCGAAACGTCAACTAAGGCATATTACCACTGCGAATCAGCAGGAATTATTGTCCAACAATATCCGCTATATCATTCCCGACAGGCAAAACAATTTATGGATTGGAACCTGGGGCGGCGGAATAACGACCTATACCCGTGCGACAGATTCGTATTCATTTAAGTATATATTGAATCGTTATCTCTCTGATGCCTCCAACGGAAATGTAACGGCCATGTGTATCGATAAGGATAATAATTTGTTTGTGGGGGCCACCGAGGGATTGATTTATTATGAAATTGATAACGACAAAATTGATTTTCTAACACAAACCGCCGGTCTGGCAGGAAATGATATTACCGCATTATTTTCCGCCAATGACGGT
>CAYUAN010000188.1:0-1822 GCA_964442545.1 uncultured Prolixibacteraceae bacterium
ATCCTCGGTGATGAGGACCACCTGGGTGATATGGACTTTAAAGTAACGGGAACGCGTGACGGTATCACCGCCTGCCAGATGGATATCAAGGTGGACGGTTTGTCGTATGAGATATTGTCGCAGGCATTGGCTCAGGCCAAAGCCGGACGTATGCACATCCTGGACGAAATGGCCAAGACCATTGCCGAGCCGCGCGAAGATTATAAAGAGTTTGTTCCGAGAATTGAAACCATCGTGATTGATAAGGAATTTATCGGTGCCGTAATCGGACCCGGCGGAAAAATCATTCAGGATATTCAGTTGAAGACCGACACCACGATTACCATCGAGGAAGAAGGCGACAAGGGAATCATTCAGATTTTGTCGAACGACAAAGCTTCCATCGAAGCGGCCAAATCGCGTATTCGCGGTATTGTAGCCGTGCCGGAAGTTGGCGAGACCTATCACGCCACCGTGAAGAGCATTATGCCGTATGGCGCTTTCGTGGAAATTCTGCCGGGTAAGGAAGGATTGTTGCACATTTCGGAAATTGCCTGGAAACGCATCGAGAAAGTGGAAGATGTGTTGAAAGAGGGTGACGAAGTTGATGTGAAGCTGTTGGCGATTGACGATCGTTCGGGCAAGTTGAAGTTATCGATGAAAGCATTGACACCGCGCCCGGAACGTAAAAACTAAAACCTACATCCGGTCAATAAGATACGGATTTCAGATAAGGGTTCTTTAAAGATTAATTTCGATAAAGAACCCTTTTTTTGATTTTAAAATACGGAAGACGTGCAACAAAATCGAGGATAAATCGTAGTACCCATTGTCAAGTTTAATTCAAAAACATAATTCAAAATATATAGATGAGACAACTAAAGATTTCAAAGCAGGTAACAAATCGTGAAACGGCATCGCTGGATAAATATTTACAGGAAATCGGTCGCGTTGACCTGATCACTGCTGAGGACGAGGTGAAACTGGCCCAACGAATCAAGCAGGGCGACCAGGTGGCATTGGAGAAACTGGCTAAGGCGAATCTGCGTTTTGTTGTTTCGGTTTCGAAGCAATATCAAAATCAGGGTTTGAGTCTCCCCGACCTTATTAATGAGGGAAATTTGGGATTGATAAAAGCGGCACAGCGTTTTGACGAAACACGGGGATTTAAGTTTATATCCTATGCCGTGTGGTGGATTCGCCAGTCGATATTACAGGCCCTGGCCGAGCAGTCGCGTATTGTGCGCCTCCCGCTGAACAAAATCGGGTCCATCAATAAAATCAATAAGGCCTATGCCGCACTGGAGCAAGATCAGAACCGGGCTCCCAACCCCGAAGAGATTGCCGAGAAGCTCGATATCAGTGTAAATGAAGTGAAAGAAAGCCTGAAGAATGCCGGACGCCACGTAAGTATGGATGCGCCGCTGATTCAGGATGAAGATACCAATATGTATGATGTGATTCGTGAGAATGACACCCCCACTCCGGAAACGGGTTTAATCTATGATTCCTTACGCAAGGAAATCAGTCGCGCAATATCCACGCTCACTCCGCGCGAGGCCGATGTTATCCGTTTGTATTTTGGACTGGATGGTGCGCACCCGATGACTTTGGAAGAGATTGGCGAGAAGTTTGATTTGACCCGCGAACGGGTACGTCAGATTAAGGAAAAAGCTATTCGACGACTAAAACACACTTCAAGAAGTAAAATCCTGAAAACCTATTTGGGTTAGTTTTCTTTAGGTTGGAAAAATCAAAAGCGGCTCTCGGGTCGCTTTTTTGTTGGACTGTATTTTTGTTTTGTTGTTGCACAAAGATTTTTTGAACCATATAAGGCATATAA
>CAYUAN010000189.1:0-10824 GCA_964442545.1 uncultured Prolixibacteraceae bacterium
CTCAGAAGTTATATCATAAGAATAAAACTCAGTCGCAAAAGATTTTGAATGAGCAGGGTATGTCCGGAGCCAAGCAGGCTGCGCAATACCGTAAGGCTGCCGAAGTGGCTTTAGAAATGACGAAAAAAATCGATCAACAGATAAGTGAAACGGAGCAAGCCAAAAAGAATATAATGGATTTGGCTGCCAATATGCAATATTATCAAGGCCGAGGAATGACCGATTCGGTTCAGGCATTATATAATAAAGCATTGACAATACATGAAAAAAGTGCCAACGAAGCGGATATAGCGGATGAAGTAGTGAGTAAGCAATTTGCACAATTGAAAGCCAAACGGGAGCAGGCCTCGAAGTTTTATGAAATTGCCAAGGGGTACGAAGACGAACTGGAAAGTTTAAAAAGCGAGCGGAATGAATATGAGGCGGAGGCCAAGCGCCTGACTGATCCGGAAGCAAGAAAAGAATATCTGGATCTGATCAAAGATATGGATGCTGAGATTGCAAAGAAAGAGGCTCAAAAAGAAAAGTATAACCAGGATTGGAGAAATGCGCGTACCGAGGCCGACAGTCTGGCGGATCAATTGGCTAAAGTGGAAGATCTGGTCAATAATTACCATAAGCAAACCGGCGATATTGATTTCGAAACTATGGCTTTCGTTGGGGAAACAGAACGAAAACAAGTTGAGGAGCAAATTGCCGCTAAAAAACAAACTGCTGCAACGGAGGTTATAGCGGTTAATGATAATACGGAGTCTGTGACAGATAATGAAATCACTGAGGAAAAGAGTGCGGAAACTGTCGTACAAAACGAAACGAAGGAGCAGGGACAAGTCGTAGCGGATAAGAATCAGGAGCCCCAACAGGCAACGAACAAGGATGCAAACAATGGCGCTGCCGTTGGAACGGGCGTCGTAGTAGCTGCCTCTGAAAAGAACAATAATTCAAAGACAGAAGCACAAAATCAGGAGGATGTGGCAAAAACCGAAGAGGTTAAGCCCGCACCGGATGCATGGAAAAGTAATCCCGAACTGAAAGTATTGGTGGACGAGGCGGATCAAAGTATTGCAAAGCTGAATGAAATAGCGCAGCAGCAAAAAATGAAGGCTTCATTTGCCAAAAGCATTGCCGTTCAAAAATATGAACAATATCAAAAACTGTCCGAGTCCACGGATGCCAAACTTTCGGCTATTAACTTGAATACTGAATTATCACCGGAAGAACGTTTGCAAGAATTAGCGACCGTTAAGAAAGAAATAGAACAAGCTACCGAACTGAAACGGGAAGCTGCCGTCGGCTTTGCTTTTGCCGAAGAATATGCGCTTGAAGCATCCCAAACAGACGACTTGATTAATCAAACAAAAAAAGAGCGTGCTCAGCTGGAAACACTTTTGGCTGAAAATAAAGTTGATGAAGCCAGACAATTAAGTAGCGCGATCGTTCAGAAGGAAAATAATGTAAGTACGGTATGCAAGTTGTCACAAGAGTCGAATGAGAAAATAAAGAAATATAATTCGGAGCGTGACCGCTTAATCGATCAGCGGGATAAGATTGTCAGTAAAATAGAAACGCTCGAAGAAAAACGTCGTCAGAGTAATATTTCGGAACAGCAAATAAGCGCATTGGACGGGCTTATTCAGCAAAAACAGATGGAATTGAACAAGTTGGATGAGCAAATCGATATGCTTGATGCCCGTATTGCCGCTAATGAAGGCGTCATCTCAATGGAAACGAAAATCAGCAAGGATGTGCAAGGCGGTAAGCAAAATACAGAAGTCGCATCAGATTTCATCATGCCTGCAGAATTCAGTGATACGGCAAGTTTAGTAGCAGTATTCAGCAAGCAAGCCCTGGAACAGGAAATGGCGACGGTGGATGCTTATATGAAGACGGCTGTTGTAGCGCAAAATGCAACAAATACCGGAACAGCAAATCAAGAATTGGACACGCTGACTGATGTTGCTCAATATGATTCGGAACTGCAGGCCAAAGCGGCAGAAGAAATTCTGATTCCTGAGGAGCGGCAATTGAACGCGTTGAAAATACAAAACCGTGAAATCGATAAACGCATTGTGGCTACTTTGACAACCGCTAAGGCCAAGACTATGGCATTGAAGTCAAAGAATATAGAGATTGAACAGGCCTACGAGCAGATTGATACAACGAAAAGCCTGGCTGATCAACAAGATCGCGTGGAGCGGATAAAAGCCTTGGAAAAAGAAGCTTTAACCTTAAATCAGGAACAAGAAGCGGCTATACAATTGGCTAATGTGCTGAAAACAAAACGGGAAGAAAATCTGAAAAAGGAAGCTCGTCTGGAATCTGAAATTGAGCAGTTGAATACATTAATTGCCGAAAACAAAATAGAAGAAGCTAAAAGCATCACAGCTAAAAACAAACCGCTTGCCGTAGATACTCTTGTAAATACAGCATCATTGATGGCCAATTATATACAAAGCGTACAACAACAAAATTCCGATTTGGAAACAAGTATTGCGGCCATGCAAGAGGAATTGCAATCCAAAAAGCAGCAACAAACTGATTTAGAACAGAAAATCAGCATTCTGGAAGAGAAGTTAGCAGGCCGTAAAAACCAAAATATAGAAAAGGAATTGCAGGCCAAAAAGGATGAACTGAAAACACTTACCGAAGAAATCAACAGTCTGGCGGCAAAAATTGACGAAACAAAGACGGAAAAAGATGCTAACAAGGCCATGCTTGCCGTTATTGACCGTCAGGTAAATGAAGTGGAACAAGCAGCCGGTCAAATTAGTGTTGATTCGGTTACCCTGGCCAATGCGAGTCGTGTGCCTGTGGTTGCGATAAATAAAAATGTTTTCGCCCCCGATTACCTGACGAGAAATACCACAATAGCAGATTTGGAACGCAATGAGGCACAAAAGGCAGCTAAAGAGGAAGAAGTTATAGCGCAAACAGAGGAAGTGCAACCATCGCATGAGACTATCGGTGAGCTTGAAATAAACGGAATTAAACGCAATCTTATTCTTGATGAGATTGCTATGATTGATAAGGAAATGAATGTGCTTTCCATCAAACGGGCGCAGTTAACCGATGTGAATAAGAAAGAGGAAATAAGTACAGATATCGCCGCATTGCAACAACAACGTAATGTTTTACAAAACCAACTGGATCAATTACCGGAGGTGGGCACCGGAGAGGGAACAATGAGTGCTGATGCTGTGATTGCCTTGATGGAATCCAATCGGAATAAGCTGCTTGATGAAGCCAGGCAATTGCGCAAGGAAGCCGCGCAACTAAGTGGTAGATCCAAGCGTTCGAAATTGGATGCTGCGGACGAAAAAGAAAAAGTAGCCATGCAAATTGACCTGGATATTACGGATATCGTGGCAATGCGTAATCAGACCAAATATCGTGAAAATAGTTTGGCTTTGGCCAGATATTCAGAGGAGCAACTGAGTGACTATCGTGCGGGAAATGCATATAATCTGGTTCAAACAGCAGAGGCTAATATGAATGCTGCGCAGGAACGTCGCCTGATGGCTGCGGAAACGGGCTATACGGAAGAGGAGAAGAAAGATATGCTTGAAAAAGCAATGGTGTTTGAAGAACAGGCGCTGCAGGAACAGGACTCCGCCTTACAGGTATATGAAAATCTGGGTATAGTTCCTGAAATTATCGAAGAGCAAATTATAGCTGTTAATGAGCAGCCAGAAGAAGAGACTATAGCACAACAAGCAGAAGTTGATAATCAGGGTCGTGCTGCCGAGGAAATTCCGCAGGACAAACCGGATGTATCGCCAATCCAATCGGCTGGTGAGGAAGCAGAACTTCCTGTTTACGGTATTACTATGAACAACGCCACAAGTAATGAGGCCCGGGTAATTCCGCCGAATGATGAGGTGACACCGGAAGGATTGGTGTACAAAATCCAATTGGCCAGTTCAAAAACTCCGGCAACAGCCGATCAGTTTAAGGGCATCGGGCCGCTTGCCGCCGATAAATCAGATGCGAACGGAGAAACCAATTATGTAGCCGGTACATTTGCCAACTATAAAGACGCCTCTTTAGCCCGTGAGGCAGTTAAAGAAAAAGGATATGAAGGTGCCTTTGTAGTAGCTTATTTCAACGGTAAACGAATAAGTACGCAAGAAGCACAAAATCTGATTGAAAAGGGCGAGGCATATACAGCCCCCGAATTAGCCAAATTGGCTACCGAAAACAACAGTGAGTATTATACCCAAGCTGTAGCGCTTAACAATGCGGAGAATATTCAAGAAGAAAATCCTGTAAACAAGGAGGATACACCAATAGAAACAGATAAGTCTGAACAACAACCGCAAGAAGTTGTGGTGGCGGCTAATGAAAATACCGTTGATAATACACAGTCACAAGTAGTTGAGACAAAACCGCAAACAACGGAGGTAAACGAATCAGATCAAACGAATGATATTCCGCTTGGTGTGGAATATTCCGCCGTGGCTGATGATAGCAAAGCAATAGAAAATAATGCGGATGTAACTCCGGTAGGACTGGTATATAAGGTGCAATTGGCAGCATTCCGTAAAGAAGTGCCAATGAGTACGTTTAAAGGAATCAAACCCATTGCAGCGGAATACAGCCCTAATTCGGCCTTTATCCGCTATGTAGCCGGAGTATTCCCCAATTATGACGTAGCATTAAGTGCACGAAACAAAATTCGCAATATGGGATTCCGTGATGCATTTATCGTGGTATATTTTAACGGCCGCAGGATTTCCATGGGGGATGCCCGCCAGTTAATCGCTATGGGTGAGGCCTATACGGCTCCCGAATTGGCGCAGTTTTCCATTGATAATAATATGACATATTACACCAAGGAAACTGTTGCTGTTGCCGAACAGGCACAGAATACCACGCAAACACAGCAAACGCAGGATGTTGTTAGCCAAGAACAAAAGCCGACAGTTGATAATAATGCCGATTTGCCGCGCGTGAAACTATATTATTCGGTTCAGGTGGGTGTATATGGCGGACCGCGAAGTTCGGAACGTTTGTACAATACACCGAATTTATTCTATGACCGTACATCAAAAGGATATTATCGTTATTTCTCCGGAAAATACATTGATGAGGCCGGTGCTGTTTCTGCACGAAATGCCATTCGCAGAAGAGGTGTTCGCGATGCATTTGTAGTGGCCTTTGTTGATGGTGTACGGGTAAGTCTGGCCAGGGCGCGCAAACTTGAACAAGATGCCCGGGCGGGATTGGTAGTCATTGTGCGCGAAACCATGAGCGGTGAAGTTCCCGCAACGGCTGACGTAACGGAAACACAACAAACACAAGCCGCTAATACGCAGGCTGCATCGAAGCAGGTGAATGTGAAAGCCGCTGATAATCCGGCAGACGGAATTGTATTCCGCGTTCAGTTAGGCGCCTATCGTGGTGCCCGCAATCAGGCGCAGTTGCGAATTATTAACGCCATGTCGGAAAATGGAATTTCTTCCTATACGACACCAAGCGGACTGATAATCTACTTTACCAATGCGTATAAAACCTATGAAGAAGCCCGTGCCGCACGCGATCGTATTCGTGCACGCGGTCATAAGGATGTGTTTGTAATTGCTATGCAAAACGGTAAGAAAATCAGCGTACAACGAGCAAGAAACCTTGTCAATCAGTAATTATAATATCGTAATTTTCAAATTACGAATCCCTTTATTCAAACAGTGCCCCGCTCGTCAGAGCGGGGTTCTTTTTTGTTGATTATGAAAGCGATGGTTTTTAAAGAAAAGTTGTAGTCAGGACTTCGGTAAAACAGGGCAGGAGTAAGGCGAAAAAATTATTTTCAAAAATATTTGCGACAATAAAAAAAACTTTATCTTTGCAGCCTCAAAACAAGGTCCCGTAGCATAATTGGATAGTGCACCTGACTACGGATCAGGAGGTTAGGGGTTCGAATCCCTTCGGGATCACAGAAAAGCCAAGCTAAATGCTTGGCTTTTTGGTTTTTATAAAAATGTCTTAGACGCTAAGGTGCATAATATGTTACTTTATTTCGCCTGTACTCCATGTTTCTTAAATACCTTCGGATCATTGATAATGGCTTTGGCTTCTTGCAGCATTTTATCATAAGGTCCGCGTTCCTTAAAATAGGAGCCATCTTCGTAAATGGAGCGGGCCAGTGCAGCTTTAATGTTCCAGCGTATATATTCTTTGCTTACAGCCCAGTCGTTGCTGTCGGCTTCAATCTTATAACGCTGTTTGCATAAATCCTTAAATTCGTTCAATATATCATCGTTTAGACTAAATCCTTGGTGGAAACGCTCGTAATCGGGGTATTTATGCAGCAATTCTTCCAAATGCAAATCAAAATAGCGGGCCGCAAAATAATTTATAGCGCCTTTGCTATTTATTTTACGCAAAAAGCCTGAATAATAGCTGGTATCCAAAGGAAAGAAAATATCGGGCATAATGCCGCCACCGCCATAAACCTTACGGCCGTTATGGGTTCTATACAATAACGAATCGGGCAGTTTGATGGAATCGGCATGGATAAATTCCCCGTGCAGATAACGGCGGTCGAGATCGTGCTGGTAATCATTACGGCCTTTGGCATAGGATTTTTGAATGCAACGGCCCGAAGGTGTATAATAGCGTCCTGTGGTCAGGCGCAAAGCCGAGCCGTCGGGCAGCATAAAGTTCCGGCCCACCAGGCCTTTTCCGTAGGAGCGCCGGCCCATAATCAAACCGCGGTCCCAATCCTGTATAGCCCCGGCACAAATCTCACTGGCCGAAGCCGAATATTCGTCCATCAGCACAATCAGGCGGCCTTTTTTCATTTTGCCGATATTGCTGCTTTTGTAATCTTCGCGCTCATAGTGTTCGCCTTGCGTATAAACAATGAGTTTATCCTTGGTCAGAAATTCATCTGCCAACTGAATGGAGGCAATCATTAGTCCGCCGGGATTACCACGTAAATCCAGTACCAGCTGCTTCATTCCCTGAAACATTAATTCCACCAAAGCCGAATTAAATTCTTTCATGGTGGTGCGCGAAAACATATTCAAACGGATATATCCGGTTTGCTCGTCGAGCATATAGGCCACATCCAAAGTATGTATGGGAATGGCCGCACGTTTTATCACAATATCTTCAACCTTTTTATTGTCATGCCGCAATATGGTAATTTCTACCATACTGCCTTGTTTGCCCCGCAATCGCTTCGAAAAAAACTTATGTGATAAGGGGATGCCGCAAACCGTTTCGCCGTTGATTTCCAAAAAACGGTCGCCGGGCCTGATGCCCGCTTTCTTTGACGGGCCGTCCGGAGTAACGCTTAAGACCATCAAGGTGTCATCCAGTATTTGATAGAAAATACCGATTCCTCCAAAACTACCGCGAATTTCTTCATTGTTACGTTTGATTCTTTCTTTGTCTAAATATTTTGAATGCGGATCCAGATTGTTAACCATCGCCTTTATGGCATCTTCAACCAATTTGTTATAGTTTACCGTATCCACATATTGAGTATTAATCAGTTTATACGCACGAAGTAATGATGCTTGAGCGTCACCGTTATAGCTTTGCGCGAAACTATGGCCGGAACTAAAAAAAAGGAAAAGGAAAAAAAGTGTTTTTAGAAGGTGTCTGTGCATAATGTTTGATTTTCAATTTGAGGCTAAGATATAAATAAATAATTCTGAAAATGACAGGGATATCAACAGGCGTAAGAAAAAATAGTACTTTCGTTTCAAAATTTTACCGGATGCCCAAAAACGCTTTTATAATTCTTTTTTTAGTGCTGCAAATTCCGCTGATGCTGTCAGGGCAAGGGAAAGATCCTGTTTATGAATATGTGAACCAACCTGCACAATTTCCGGGGGGCGATTATGCCTTGTCGCAATATTTGAAGCAACATATTGACTATAAGCAGTCGGGGATAAGAAACAAAATGTCGGGGCCTGTTGAAGTGGATTTTGTTGTAGAGAAAGACGGTAGTATCTCAAATATCGAATTACGAATAAGTCTAAAGCGGGAACTGGACAAGCAGGTGCTGGATGCCGTGCGAAAAATGCCGCCCTGGAAACCCGCCAAACTGATGGGTAAGGTAGTGCGTTCCAAGAATCAGGTACGGGTAGAGTTTTTTGCGCAGCAAAAGATTGATTATGTGGAGCAGATTAATGAAATGCAATCATTACGCTATGCCAAGCAGCGCGGATTATTTGCGTATGAACACCAAAGGTTTCGTTATGCGGTAGCTTATTTATCCGTTTTTCTGGCCGGGCATCCCAAAGACAGTTCCATACTTTCTTTGCGAGGTGCGGCTTTGTATAATCTGGACCGGAAGCGTGAGGCCTGTATTGACTGGAAAGATGCGCAAACAGAGGAGTCGCGCGAGATTTATGAGGTATTTTGCACCGGAATGCGCGGAGTTAAATACCATACTTCGGTAGATACCAATTACCAAAAATTTCTGGATACACTGGCTGTTTTGGACAATTGTGTTTTGGAATTCGACAGTGCGGCTCATTTTTCAGATAATCCCGATGCCCTGCGGAAGTATTATAAAAAGAATATGAAATCGTCATTAGTTCGGGAGTTCCGTATTCCTACGGTAATTCTGAGTTTTGATGTGGATGAAGAAGGGAACGTGGGCAATATTTGGATTGTGCGCGGCCATAACACGACTTATGATAATGAGGCTATTCGCCTGGTGTCCGGTATGCCGCGCTGGGTGCCTGCCGTCAAAGACGGGAAAAATGTAAAATCCAAGATTTTGTTCCGTATCGATTTTAACGATAAGTCAACCAAAACCGGAAAGTTTATTCACGATTTCTTTGAGCGATAAATCAATCGCCACTAAGCAGATAGAGCAGGGCAGTGGCCCGGGCGTCGCTTAATGAGTTATGATGGTCGATTTCAATATTATAATCTGCCGCCAGCTTATTCAGCTTTACGGTTTTCAATCCTTTGGCCTGAAAAATAGTAACGGTATCTTCCCATTTTTCGGGCAAGCCCAAACGGGAATAATCCAAACCGTAGTACTCCATAGTGGTTTTCAGTACATCGCGGTCGAATGATTCATTATGGGCAACCATTTTTCGTCCTTTCAGGCGCTTTTCAATTTCGGGATATATATCCAGAAAATTGGGTGCATTCTTGGTGTCCTTTGCGTAGATTTTGGTTACACGGCTGTTTCCCCAATGGTAGCGGTTTTTCGGCGGGCGAACCAGCGAATAGTATTCATCAACGATTTTACCGTTTTCCACGACCACAATCCCTACGGAGCAAACACTGTTGCGTACTCCCGTAGCCAGTTCGAAGTCAATGGCAGCAAAGTTTTGATAAGGTTTGGACATAATTATTTCTTTTTACATTGGATTAAGACTTTTCCTGCCGACATATTATTGCGGTATAATTCAATAGCTTCGTTTAATTCGTCGAGAAACATTTGACTTTGAATCGTGGTTTTCAATTCGTGTTTGATTAAACGTTGCACCTTTTTACTGTCTGACAGGGCTTTAAGGATATTCTTTTTGGCGGCATAGTCGGCCAGGTAAAAACCGCTAAGTGCTTTTTCTTCTTGAACCAAAACGCGGGGATTCAGGCAAATCTCCTGTTCCGAAAGGTTGGCGTAAAACAAAAGCGTGGCTCCTTTGGGCGCATGTTTCAGCAGACTTTGTGCCCGCGGGCCGCCCACAGGGTCTAATATCAGTGTCGGTTTCAAACGGCGGTTTAGATCAATAAAATCATCATGGTAATCTTCGTCTGTATTATTCAATACATTTAGCGCACCATCCGCTTTTAGCTGTCGCAATTGCTCTTTCTTGCGTACAATATTAATACACTGAATGCCTTCTTTTTGGGCCAGGCGGCTAATCATACGGCCCAAAGCACCTCCGGCTGCATTATTGATAATGGCTTTATGTTTTCCGGATTTGGCAATATCAATAAATGACAGGGCGGTCAATGGATTGACTATCATGGTGGCTGCCTGTTCCATTTCCATATTTCCCACAGGAATAACATGCATAGCTGATGTTACCATATATTCGGCCCAGCTTCCGCCATGTCCTTTGGTTGAGGTGCAGCTCACTTTTTTTCCCATACGCATTTTGGGCAGAATGCCTTTACCGGCGGCCACTACGGTTCCGCTGCCTTCAATCCCCGGAATAACAGGGTAGGAGGGCCTTATGGCATAGGTGCCTTGTAAAAAACTGAGATCCGATGGGTTAATGGGCGCATAGGCCATCTTGACCAATACCTCGCCGGCACCGGGTTGAGGAACGTCCACTTCTTCAAAATGCAGTTCGCTTCCTTTACTGTGCTGCACCGCGGCCCACATTTTCTTGGGAATATTCATGTGATTAATTTTTCACGGAATCTTTCGGGACTCCTAAATATCTTGCTTCAATTATTTTGCAAATTTACGCTAATTCTTTATAAGTATAAGGTGGCCCGGGAGGTGTTGATACTTAAAATTTTAGATATAGGCAGCTTGTTCTTCCGGGAAATTCTATCGTGTACTCGTTTAACATTAAGAAATTAAGGGTAACTAAGGAGCTGTTGCACAAAGGGCGCAAAGAAGACGCAAAGTTGCACAGAGATTTTTCAAACCATATAAGACATATAAGGGCATATAAGTTGGGATTGGTTCTCTGTGTTACTCTGTGTATAACACTGTGTACCACTGTGAAATCGATAGGTGGCTGTTACACAAAGGACACAAAGAAGACGCAGAGTTTCACAAAGATGTGTCCGTTAAATTTAGCGCCTGATAATCCTGAATGGGCCGATTATAATTTTCAGCCGGCTGAAAGTTTTAAAAGAATCAGGTAAATCAGTCAAATCAGGCTCGGAAGAAAC
>CAYUAN010000190.1:0-5706 GCA_964442545.1 uncultured Prolixibacteraceae bacterium
AGCCATAAAGGTCATCGAGCCTGTCGAGATGTTAGCCTTTTCTGATTTTTGATTTTTTATCCCCGGATCTGTAGATATTTCCACAGAGTAACACAGAGAACCAATCCAAACTTATATGCCCTTATATGCCTTATATGGTTCTCAAAAATCTTTGTGCAACTCCGTGTCTTCTTTGTGCCCTTTGTGTAACAGCCATCTATCGATTTCACAGAGTTACACAGTGTTGCACACAGAGGAGCACAGTGAACCTATCCTCCGAAGTTTTTCAAAGAAAAACGCAGGAAGAAGATTATATAAAATCATAAAGACCTGCGTCTGAATTGCTTATTTCCGAATCTAATTCTTTATACCGGGGAAGGCACTAACCGCCCGTACTTTCAAGTCGGGGAAATCATCCACCACCTGCACGGTAAAATCGGGAAAGGCATCCACCACCTGCCATTTGCCGCAGGCGTCCGGGAAGGCATCCACAAACTCCACATCCAAATCGGGGAAATCGTCCACAAACTGAATTTTGATATCGGCGAAGCCTTCCACAAACTGCACTTTACCGTACAGCTTGATTCCGTTCCATTCGCATACATCGGCGGTTTTGGCACTTTTATCAACCCGGCCCGGTTCCGGCAGCCTATTCCAAACAGACTTCTGCCCACCGGCCAGTAATAAAAACAAACTGATTAAAATGATATTAATTTTCATTTTTTTAAGATTTCATTGCCCTACAAATATATACATTTGCACAGACAAATTGAAAAAGCACTCAAATGAACACTCGGTATTTACCTGTACTTTTAGCAATAATCATCAGCACTCTGGCGTCTTGCAGCAAGCGGGAAACCAAGGTAAACCATTACAAAAACGGAAAGGTCAGCAGCGAACTGAACTATAAAAACGGGAAACTGGACGGCGAATCGCGCTATTATTACGAAAACGGTAATATCCAATCCTTATTTACCTACCAGGACGGTGTATTGGACGGCAAAGCCGCCACCTGGTTTTTGAACGGCAATCTGGAAAGTGAGATGCATTATAAAGACGGCCATCTGGAAGGGGTAAAAAAAATATATTACGAAAACGGAAACCCCGCAAAAATGGAAACCTACCACAATGATACCCTGAATGGCAAAGCAATGAGTTATCATTTAAATGGCAAAGTAAAAACGGAGGGATATTATTATATGGGCCTCTACGACAGCAGCTGGCTATACCTCGACCAATACGGTTTGCTGGTTGGCGAAGCCGACTTCAACCGGGGCAACGGCAAGCAAATCGCCTATTTTGCCAACGGCAAAAAGAAACGCCTAACCCCATTTCGCAATAATGTAATCGACGGAATTGTGGAATTTTACAATCCGGAGGGCGTCCTCGTCAAAGAACAAATTTACGAGAACGGAATATTTATCGAAGAAAGAGAAAAATAGCATTGACATTCCTTCTTTTTTCCTTATCTTTGGTACTTCATAAAATTGTAGTAACACATAAAACAACACAGTTATGACTGAAAACACTATAGAAACCACCCAGCATTTAGCAGTGTTTGATAACATTCAATCCATCCTGAATCAAACACTGGCAGAAAAATACGTTAAAGCACACACCAACAAAGCCAACGAAGGCATAAACAGCGGATTCTACGATTTAGACCGCATCACCAAAGGTTTCCATCCGGGAGAATTAACCACCATCGTGGTGCGCCCGGGTATCGGAAAAACTGCATTCCTGCTTTCACTGGTGGATAATGTGGCCATTACGGGCGATTACTCGGCCGGAATATTATCAGGCCGCCGTCCGGCAAACCAAATTGTTTCCCGCCTGATTGCCAGCAGTACGGGCTTGTCGGTAAATAAAATCAACTCAGGCGAATTAAGTGATTTTGAAAGCAATAAAGTAAATATCGCTTTGAACAATTTGTACAAAGCCCGTTTATACATCGACGATACAACCAACCCCACCCTGAATCAGGTTGTCGAGAATGCTCGTCAAATGGCAAAAGGCGGAGTGGATATTATCTTTATCGACTATCTCGAAAGAATTATCAATACCGGTAGCGAGCCCGATTGTGAGGACGATATTTGTGTAATTATGAAAACATTGCACGCTTTGGCAAAAGAGATTAATATCCCCATAATCCTGTTCTCTGAGCTTAAGCGCCCTGTTTTATACAAAAACAAATATAAATACACACCGGATAGCGTAAACGACCATACGGACTCGCTGATTTTCTTAAACCGTCCGGATTATTATCATATTAATGCCATTGATAAAAAGGAAAAAGGCACGGCTGAGGTAACCATAGCCAAGCATAAAAATATCGGTGACGATATGGAGCTGATTTCCTTGCGCATTATTGAGAGCCTGGATAAATTTGTCAATCTGAATTAGAAAAAACAAAACAACAATATAGCTGCCCCGGAGTTTTTCGGGGCAGTTTTTATGTCTGCACCTATGATTCACAGCGAAGAAACAAACAAAAAGGAAAGCGTTCTGGAAATTGCCCGGAAAATGATGATTGCCGCCCGCACCGCACCCAAAGGCAAGGGGCGCGACACCTTGGAAATGTTGGTGGTTGACGGGAAACATATCAAACAACTATCGGACAAGCTGCATCAAATGGCCGAGGAAACAGATACCGGTTTTTATCATCGTGACGGTGATAATATACTGCAGGCCGAGGCCGTATTTTTGATTGGCACACGCATCGAAACTCTGGGGCTGAACGAAATATGCCAGCTATGCGGCTTCCGCAATTGTAAATTGAAAGAGCTGAAAGCCCCGAATACGCCCTGTGTGTTCAATACAGGCGATTTGAATCTGGCCATAGGATCAGCCGTTGGCCTGGCAGCCACATATCATGTGGACAACCGCGTAATGTTCTCTGTGGGGAAAGCCGCTCAGGAATTAGGACTTTTTAATGATTCGGTAAAAATTGTGTTCGGCATTCCCTTGTCGGCAAGCAGCAAAAACCCGTTTTTCGACCGTACGCCCTGAACGTGAGATTTTTTATAGCCGCCGGTTTAAACTCAGGCTGCGGCCGTCTTTTTCGCAAACCACAAAACACGGCACACAATTTGCAATTTGCTTACCTTTGCCACAATAAAGCGGCTATAAATACATTTACATAAGTATGAATAAATTCTCAATACTCACAGTTTTCCTTTTTTCTTTAATTCAAATCAGTGTATTTGCTCAGTCGGCCGGCGAATATTACGACGGCCAGCATATTCGCTACGATGATTATGTGTATGTCGAAAATCTGAAGAGCGTGCAACTAACCCGCCCGGGATTTGACCAGTCGGCTCCGTTTATCGAGTTAAATTCTACCGGACAACTTTTATTGCGCTTTGATGATTTGAGCAATCAGGGGCTTACCTATTATTACACCTTTATACAATGTAATAATGACTGGACGCCTTCCTCACTAATGCCGATGGAGTATATTGACGGAATGAGTGAAGACTTTTTCAATTCCAGCTTCCAGTCGTTCAATACCACTATTCATTACACACATTATGTGGCGAAAATCCCTTCGGAAAACATGAAGATTACCAAAAGCGGAAATTATATCCTGAAAGTTTATCCCGAAGGAGAACCCGACAATCCGGTAATTACCCGTCGTTTTTATGTTTATGAAAACAAAGTCGGAATTGATATTGAATATTTTCCGGCACGCACACCGAAAGACCAATACACCAAACAAGAGCTTTTTATCAAGGTAAATCCAAACGGTTATTCTATGCCGAATGTGTATGAGGACTTGACCATGATTGTACAGCAAAACGGACGGAAAGACAATATGATTGTTCGTAAAAAACCGAAGATGATAACCGCTGATTATCTGTATTACAACTTAATCGGGGATATTGTGTTTAACGGCGGGAACGAATTCCGTGTGTTTGACATCCGAAGTTTAAAGACCCAAAGCGCCCGTATTAATACCATCAAATACGATTCAGCCGGATATGAAGTTGACTTATTAATGGACTTTAGTCGTTACGGCAAGAATTATCTGGCCTATCAGGAACTGAACGGACGCTATCAGGTAATTGAATGGGACAACACCCAATTCAACGAGCAGGTGGAGGCCGATTACGCCTATGTCGATTTCCATTTTAAGCTCGACAGCGTTTTGGAAAACGGAGGCATTTACCTTTTGGGCGAACTTACCAATTGGCGCATGGACGAATACTCCCGCTTGGCATACAATCCTTTATACGGAGAGTACACCACTACCCTTTTGCTCAAGCAAGGTTATTACAATTACCAATACATTTATGTGCCCAACGGCTCTGAACGGGGTTATGTAGGGCCATTTGAGGGCAATCATGTTGAAACCGGAAACACCTACACGGTTTATGTTTATTACCGCGACCAGGGACAAATTTATGACCGGCTGATCGGACTCTCATTTATCAATACTTCTGACGGAAATTAATGAAGCGCCTACTGCTTATCATTATTATGATTATTGGCTTTAACGCTTATGTCAAGGCCCAGTTGAAACTGGACACCCTGATTAAAGCCGGACAAGAGCAAGATAGCAGCTATGTGTTTCACTATCCCCATAAACTATCCGTAAAGACTTATTTATCGTTCCGCAGTTTCTCTTTGAAGATATCCGACCCGGACGGTTTTGGCAATTCAATAGTTTATAAGCCAAACACGCCCATGCGTTTAGGTGTAGTGGTTGGTTACAAAGGAGTTCGTATGGGTTTATCCTTTCCTTTGCCTTCATTTTATCCCGATCGCGGTTATACCAAAAACTTCGGTTTTTTCATCAACACACAAACCAGCATTTTCAGTTGGGGCTTCGACTTCTACTTTCTGCGCACCAAAGGTTTTTTTATGGCAAATCCCGAGTTAAACATTCCCAATTGGGATGATTCGCAAACCGAACCGTTCCGTCCGGATATAAAAACCATAAACGCCGGCATAGCCACACATGTGGTTTTTTCGCGAAAATTCTCACTGAAAGCAGCCACGCAGCAAACCGAGAAACAGCTTCGAAATGCGGGAGGTATCGCGCTTGACCTGGCCATTAAATATACCGGGCTGTGGAATGATTCCACCATTATTCCCATAAGCCAACAACCCTACTATCCAGATATTACCAATTATCAAAAAGGCGGTTTTTTAACCCTTTCGTTGGCCCCCGGTTATGCTTATACTTATGTATTGAAAGACTGGTACAGCACGACATTGGCTTATTTGGGCGCCGGACTGCAAACGCAATCCTACAAAAACGACAACAAACGGCAATGGGCCATGAAAATCCAGCCAAAGTTTAAATTTATGCAAATCATCGGCTATAACATTGATAAATACTACGCCAATATCAGCTTTACTTACGAAACAAACTTGGTGAAAATCAATGATACCCGATTTAATTCCAGCTATATAAATTTCAATATCGGCGGGGGAATGCGCTTCAAATAAGCCGGCTGAAAAATCTTTTGTACAAGCAAGTATAATTCAGTACTTTTGCGCCTTTCAATCAATTCCGGAAAATGACGAAACGAAAAAAGAATATCAAGCAAGAACAGACAAATGAGCAAATAGCCGGCAGTGGAAATAAAACCATGAAAATCAGTGCCGAGAAAAAGTTCATCTTGATTTATTTGCTCATTCTTTTATTTGCATTCGTCCCCACATACAATCATATTTTCGATAAAAAAATCGCCTTTCTCGGTGATAATGCCGCTTATTATA
>CAYUAN010000191.1:0-5665 GCA_964442545.1 uncultured Prolixibacteraceae bacterium
CGGCTTATCCGAATATTTGGGAACAGAATTACAGGCGCTTTCAGATATGCCTCCCTTGGCTATTGTTTTCGCCGTGTCCGCCATTATGATTTTCCTGACGGAATTGACATCGAATTCTTCATCCACAACAATGATTCTGCCCATCCTGGCCTCGTTGGCTGTGGTAACGCATATTCATCCTTTGGTGCTGATGCTGCCGGCTACCTTTGCCGCATCCATGGCCTTTATGCTGCCTGTGGCTACACCGCCAAATGCCATTGTCTTTGGTTCCAATCGCCTGCGCATAAGTGATATGGCTCGTACGGGTTTGATTTTTAATCTAATCGGCATAGTGGTAATCAGTTTATGGACCTATTATTTCGCCGGGGATTTCTTTGGATTTTAGCATGCCCCGGTTCTTGCCGGAAAATTTTTTAAGTTCAATTTTTAACCAATAAAAAAGCCCGCAGGAAATTCCCCGCGAGCTCAGATTATTATATTTTTTCAGTCTTAGATTGCCGCCAAAACTTCGTCATAATTCGGCTCGTCCACGATTTCGGGAACCTGCTGGGTATAAGTTACGTTTCCGTTCTCATCCACCACCACTACCGCGCGGGATTCCAATCCGGCCAATGGGCCGTCCACAATCAAAGTACCATAGGCATTGCTGAAATCGTTGCCGCGGAATGAACTCAAAGTATGTACATCTTCCAAACCTTCAGCTCCGCAAAAGCGTGCCTGGGCAAAAGGAAGGTCTTTTGAGATACAAAGTACCACGGTATTATCCAGCTTTGAAGCTTCGGCATTAAAGCGGCGAACCGATGCGGCGCAAGTCGGGGTGTCCAGACTCGGGAAAATGTTGAGAATAACTTTCTTGCCGGCGTAATCGGCTAAAGTTTTTTCAGATAAATCATTTGCTACTAATTTGAAATCAGGAGCTTTGCTTCCAACTTCAGGAAGCTTGCCAACAGTGTTGATAGCGTTTCCTTGTAAGGTTATTTGTGCCATTGTTTTATAATTAAATTGTTATTGGTTTTTCTTATTCGGGCAGCAAAGATAGTTAAATCGACCTCCTTATTTATATTTATTCTACAGAATAAAGCGATATTAACAAATATTAGTTTTTGATCTTGTTTCGTATTTGAGCCGAAATCCCAACTTACCGCTATTGGCAGCAATTAATTATACCCGACAAACTCAATCTTTTTCTTATTTTTGCCGCCTTAAATGTGGCTGTTAACGAATAGCATATAAACCGAAAAATTATGAGCAATACCTATCGTACCTATCCGAAATTGAACTTACCGGAGATTGGCCAAGAAGTTTTGGAACAATGGGAAAAAGATGATGTGTTTAAGCAGAGTTTGAAAAACCGTGAGTCGGGGAAACCATTTGTGTTTTACGAAGGCCCGCCTTCGGCAAACGGAACTCCGGGTATTCATCACGTTATGGCCCGTGCCATTAAGGATATCTTTTGCCGTTACAAAACACTGGACGGATATCGCGTGGACCGTAAAGCGGGCTGGGATACCCACGGCTTGCCGGTGGAGATTGGCGTGGAGAAAACATTGGGTATTACCAAGGAGGATATCGGGAAAAAGATTTCGGTGGAAGAGTACAATAAGGCCTGCCGTACTGAGGTAATGAAGTATAAGGATATGTGGGACGACCTGACGGTGAAAATGGGGTATTGGGTGGACCTCGATCATCCCTATATTACTTTTGATAATAAATATATCGAGTCGGTTTGGTGGTTGTTGAAACAATTGTACGATAAGAATTTGCTCTATAAAGGTTATACCATTCAGCCCTATTCGCCTGCCGCCGGAACCGGCTTGAGTACGCACGAACTAAACCAGCCCGGATGCTACCGTGATGTAAAAGACACTACGGCCATTGCCCAGTTTAAGGTAGTTCGCAATAATAAGTCGGAGTTTTTGTTTGAAGGAACAGATACCGAGGTGCATATTCTGGCGTGGACCACTACGCCCTGGACATTGCCTTCGAATACGGCTCTGGCAGTCGGGCCGAAGATTAATTATCTGAAAGTACGCACCTTTAATCCCTATACCGCAGCGCCTGTAACGGTGCTTTTGGCAAAAGACCGTTTCGCCACTTATTTTCCGGAGAAAAACAAGGATTTGGCTTTGGAAGATTATAAGCCCGGCGATAAAAATATTCCTTATCGTGTGTTGGCGGAATATACCGGAGCCGATTTGTACGACGTGGAATACGAGCAATTAATACCTTTCGTAAAACCCATGGGCGACGCTTTTCGCGTGATTCCCGGAGATTTTGTTACCACCGAAGACGGAACGGGTATTGTGCATATTGCGCCCACTTTTGGTGCCGATGACGACCGTGTAGCCAAAGCTGCCGGAATAGTTCCTTTGGTATTGATTGATAAAGAGGGAACGCGCCGTCCGATGGTGGATTTGCAGGGGCGTTTTTACCGCATTGAAGATCTGGACGAGCAGTTTGTAAAAGATTATGTAAATGTGGAGCTTTACGCGCCCTATGCCGGACGTTATGTGAAGAATGCCTACGATGCGAACCTGAAAGACGATTCGGCTTCACTGGATATTGATTTGGCCGTGATGCTCAAGAAAGAGAATAAGGCGTTCAAGGTAGAAAAGCACACACACAATTATCCCCACTGCTGGCGTACGGATAAGCCGGTGTTGTATTATCCGCTGGATTCTTGGTTTATCAAAACCACCGAATACAAAAAGCGGATGTTGGAGCTCAACGGAACGATTAACTGGAAACCCAGGGCAACGGGTGAAGGCCGTTTCGGTAACTGGCTGGAAAATCTGGTGGACTGGAATCTTTCCCGCTCGCGTTTCTGGGGTATTCCCTTGCCGATTTGGGTGAGCGAAGACCGCAAGGAGCAAGTCTGTATCGGCTCGGCCGAAGAGCTGAAAGCGGAGATTGAAAAAGCAGTGGCCGCAGGATTTATGGAGGAAAATCCCTTGAAAGACTTTAATCCGGGCGATATGTCGGAGGCGAATTATAACACCTTCGATTTCCATAAACCCTATGCCGACAAAATTGTGTTGGTGTCGCCGAGCGGACAAAAGATGTTCCGCGAGCCGGATTTGATTGATGTATGGTTCGATTCGGGCTCGATGCCTTATGCCCAGTTCCATTATCCTTTCGAAAACAAGGATAAGTTTATGGATGATAAATTTCCGGCTGATTTTATTGCCGAAGGCGTGGATCAAACCCGCGGATGGTTCTTTACCCTGCACGCAATTGCCACAATGGTATTTGATTCGGTGGCCTACAAAACCGTAATTTCCAACGGATTGGTTTTGGATAAAAACGGGAATAAAATGTCCAAGCGACTGGGTAATGCGGTAGATCCTTTTAGCACGCTTGAAAAATACGGCCCGGATGCTACGCGCTGGTATATGATTACTAATGCGCAGCCCTGGGACAACCTGAAATTTGACCTGGAAGGAATAGCCGAAGTGCAACGTAAATTCTTCGGTACCTTATACAATACTTATTCATTCTTCGCCTTGTATGCCAATATCGACGGCTTTACTTATAGCGAGGAGGATATCGAATTCGGCAAGCGCCCGGAACTGGACCGCTGGATATTGTCGGAGCTGAATAGCCTGATGATTAATGTGCGCCAGGCATACGACGCTTATGAGCCGACCCGCGCCGGACGTGCCATACAAAGCTTTGTGGACGAACATCTGAGTAATTGGTATGTGCGTTTGTCGCGTCGCCGTTTTTGGAAAGGTGATTATTCCGAGGATAAGATTTCGGCATATCAAACTTTATACAAATGTTTGAC
Source organism: uncultured Prolixibacteraceae bacterium (assembly GCA_964442545.1). Classification (GTDB taxonomy): domain Bacteria; phylum Bacteroidota; class Bacteroidia; order Bacteroidales; family UBA1556; genus UBA6267. The sequence goes on from CAYUAN010000191.1 coordinate 3,788, forward strand.
TACGGTTGCGCAACTGGCTTCTCCCATCGCACCCTTCTTTATGGATCGCCTCTATCAGGATTTGAATAATGTGAGCCAAAAGGATTCGGCGGCTTCTATTCATCTGACCGATTTATATCGTGCGGATGCAGGCCAAATTGATAAAAAACTGGAAGAGCGGATGCAAATGGCGCAGAAGTTCTCATCTATGATATTATCCTTGCGTAAGCTCAGCAAAAACCGTGTGCGTCAACCGTTGAATAAGGTGATGATTCCGGTGCGTGGTGCGGAAATGCAGCGCCAGTTGGAATTGGTAAAGGATATTATTTTGGCCGAGACCAATGTGAAAGAAATGGAATTTATCGCTGAAGATGCGGATATTCTGGTAAAGAAAATCAAACCTAATTTCAAAACACTCGGACCTAAATACGGCAAGCTGATGAAACAAATCGTTGCCGCGGTAAATCAGTTTAAGGCGGAGGATATTCGCAAGATGGAAAGCGATGGCCGTTATGAATTGGAAATTGACGGTACAAAAGTGGAGCTGGGTATGGATGATGTGGAAATCATTACCCAGGATATTCCGGGCTGGGCCGTTACCACTATGGGCAATCTTACCGTTGCCCTCGACATCACTCTGACCCCTGAATTAATTCGTGAGGGAATGGCCCGCGAACTGGTAAATCGTATCCAGAAATTGCGGAAAGAAAAGGGTTTTGACGTGACCGACAAAATCGATGTAAAAATTGTGGCAAATTCGGATGTTAAGGAAAGTATTGAGCAAAATTTTGATTATATTTGCTCAGAAACCCTGGCGGAGTCGTTTGATATCGTTGAAGAAATGACAGGGGATGCCGATACGGTGGATATTACCGACGACATTAAAGTTTCCATTCAGATTGGCAGGAGAGAGAACTGATTTTGCTCAAAAGAGCTAGTGAAAACGTAAAAGAGAAGAGCTATGGAAAATAGTAAGACGAAAACGCGCTATAGCGACGAAGAATTGGAGGAATTCAAGCAGATTATATTGGCAAAATTGGAAACTGCCCGTGAGGATTTGAAATTGCTTATCGAAGCATTCACCAATAATAATGAGCATGGTACCAATGATACTTCGCCCACCTTTAAGGTACTGGAAGAAGGAAATATGGTCCGCTCCAAAGAGGAGAATGCCCAAATGGCTGCCCGGCAGCAGAAATTTATTAAGAGTCTCGAAAACGCCCTTATTCGCATTGAGAATAAGACATACGGAATATGCCGTGAAACCGGCAAGCTGATTTCCAAAGAACGCCTGCGCTCTGTGCCACATGCCACACTGAGTATTGAGGCTAAGTTGCGTCAGGGAAGATAACACCTTAAGGTCTTAATCATTGAAAAGGGCAGCATTAATTATCTTTTTGGTGCTTTTACTCGACCAGGTTTCCAAGGTTTGGGTAAAAACACATATGGCGCTGGGTGATACCTATTTTATTTTTGGCGACTGGTTTCAAATACATTTTGTTGAGAATATCGGAATGGCTTTTGGCTGGAAGTTTGGCGGTGAAACCGGCAAGCTGATACTTAGCCTGTTTCGTGTGGTGGCCATTTTTGGAATCGGTTATTACCTGTACCTGATTATCAAACAGCATAAAAGCCGCATTCTTATTGTCAGTATATCCCTGATTTTTGCCGGTGCCCTCGGCAATATTATCGACAGTGTTTTTTACGGATTGATTTTCGAAGCCAGCGGACCGCTGCATGTGGCCACGGCTTTTCCGGCAGAGGGCGGTTATGCGGGGCTTTTCCACGGCAAGGTGGTCGATATGCTCTATTTCCCGCTCTTCGACGGCTATTACCCTGACTGGTTTCCCTTTGTCGGCGGTGATTATTTCGCGTTTTTTCGCCCGGTGTTTAACATAG
>CAYUAN010000192.1:0-3960 GCA_964442545.1 uncultured Prolixibacteraceae bacterium
ATTCGTCAGGATTTATTCGATGCGTTGCCGTATCTGCCCGATGCTTTTGCCGATTTGATTTTTGTGGACCCGCCCTATAATCTGAGCAAGCAGTTCAACAAGTCCCGCTTCAAGGAAATGAAGCCCGAGGAATATGAGGAATGGCTGGATTCGTGGCTGAGCCAAATGCCTCGTTTGATGAAACCCTCGGCCTCCATTTATATCTGCGGCGATTGGAAATCTTCGGCGGCCATATATAATGTGGCGCGAAAATATTTCTACGTGCACAACCGTATTACCTTCGAACGGGAAAAGGGAAGGGGCGCGAAACGAAATTGGAAAAACGCCAGTGAGGATATCTGGTTTTGCAGCCTTTCGAAAGATTATTATTTCGATGTGGAGGCCGTGAAGATGAAGCGCCGTGTGCTGGCACCCTATACTGATGAGCGCGGCAAACCCAAAGACTGGCATAAGAAGGATAAAGAAAAATTCCGGCTTACGCATCCTTCAAATCTGTGGACCGATATCAGCATTCCCTTTTGGTCGATGCCCGAAAATACCGCGCACCCGACTCAAAAACCTGAAAAGTTGGTGGCTAAAATTATTTTGGCGAGCTCCAAAGAGGGCGATTTAGTCTTCGATCCCTTTATGGGCTCAGGAACCACCTCGGTAGTGGCCAAGAAACTGGGCCGTAATTATGTGGGCGTGGAGCTGGATGAACATTACGCCCTTTTGGCCGAAAAGCGCTTGGAATTGGCCGATAAAGATCAACGTATTCAGGGCTATTTCGACGGGGTGTTTTGGGAGCGTAATTCAACACCCTTTTCATAATATCCTTATATAGAATGAAAATAAATTTCAATTCCCGGTAAAAAGGTCATGAAGTACTTAAATGTTTGTATAACATGTGGTTGTAAGGAATTTAAGTGTTATATGGATAACAATATGATATTTATCATATTCTTAAATAATACCTTCACATATTATTAATGCCTAAATTTATACCATATTATTGGGTATGGTGCACAGGAATAGAGAATTATAATTAACAAATTAAATCATAAAAACATGAGTTTAAGCAGACGTAGTTTTATCAAGAGGTCAGCAGTTGCCACGGTAGCTGCTGCTGTCGGCATGAGTGTGTCGAAAGAATTATCTGCCGCTCCCGCAGTTGCCGAAAATGATTGGCGCTGGGACAAATCGGTTTGCCGCTTTTGCGGTACGGGATGCGGAATTATGGTAGCCACGCGTAACGACCAAATCGTTGCAGTAAAGGGTGACCCCGCTGCTCCGGTGAATCGTGGACTGAACTGTATCAAGGGCTACTTTAACGCCAAAATCATGTATGGTGAAGACCGCCTGAAGACGCCGCTGATGCGGGTTGATGAGCAGGGAAATTTCGACAAGAACGGCAAGTTTAAGCCGGTAACCTGGAAACAGGCCTTCGACGAAATGGAAAAGCAAATCAAGAGGTCTTTGAAGGAATTAGGACCTACCGGAATAGGTGTTTTCGGTTCGGGACAATACACCGTACAAGAAGGTTATGCGGCCGTGAAACTGGTTAAAGCCGGTTTCCGTTCCAACAACATCGATCCCAATGCGCGGCATTGTATGGCTTCGGCGGTTGCCGGATTTATCCAGACATTCGGTATTGATGAACCCGCAGGTTGTTACGACGATATCGAACTTACCGATACCGTAGTAACCTGGGGTGCCAATATGGCCGAGATGCACCCCATTCTTTGGTCGCGTGTTACCGACCGTAAGTTGAATAATCCCGACCGGGTTAAAGTGGTTAACCTGACAACATTTACTAATCGTACGTCCGATTTGGCCGATATTGAAATTGTTTTCCGTCCGCAAACGGATTTGGCCATTTGGAATTTCCTGGCCCGCGAGATTGTGTACAATCATCCCGAGGCGATTGATTGGGATTTTGTAAAGAAACATACTGTATTCGCCACGGGCCATGTGGATATCGGATACGGAATGCGTAATTCCGACCATCCTGGATTTACCGAAAAAGAACGGGAAACCGTGAAGAAACAAGAAGCTAAAGTGCTCTCGAAAGCCGAGGGAACTTCATTGGCGTATTTAGGTTATAAAGAGGGTGATACTTTGGAAATGAAACATGCCAAAGCCGCCGGCGCCCACTGGATTATCGGTTTCGAAGATTTCAAAAAAGCCCTGGAGCCTTATACCCTGGATTATGTAGCGGAAGTTGCTAAAGGTGATGAGGACGAATCTTTGGATGAGTTCAAGGCAAAATTGCAAATGCTCGCCGATTTGTATGTGGAGAAAAACCGCAAAATTGTTTCCTTCTGGACCATGGGAATGAATCAGCATACCCGTGGTACCTGGGTAAATGAGCAATCATATATGGTGCACTTCCTGCTGGGTAAACAAGCCAAGCCGGGTAGCGGCGCCTTTAGTTTGACCGGACAGCCTTCCGCCTGTGGTACGGCTCGTGAGGTGGGAACATTCGCCCATCGTTTGCCGGCCGATATGGTGGTGAAAAATCCGAAACACCGGGCCATAGCCGAAAAGATATGGAAATTGCCCGAGGGTACATTGAATCCGAAAGTAGGTAGCCATGTGATGAAGATTCATCGCGATGTGGAGGACGGAAAGATTAAGTTTATCTGGGTTCAGGTAAACAATCCGTATCAGAATTCCGCCAATGCCAACCACTGGATCAGAGCAGCCCGTAAACAAGATAATTTCATTGTGGTAAGCGATGCTTATCCGGGCGTATCGGCTAAGGTGGCCGACCTGGTATTGCCCACAGCCATGATTTACGAAAAGTGGGGAGCTTACGGTAATGCCGAGCGCCGTACACAGCATTGGCGTCAGCAGGTAACTCCGGTAGGAGAGGCGATGCCTGATGTGTGGCAAATTGTGGAATTATCCAAGCGTTTCACCATTCGTGACGTTTGGGGAGAACAAAAAATCCCCGGTTTGGATAAGCCATTGCCGGATGTAACCACTAAAGTAGCCGATTTGGGCTATACGCCGAGCACGACTTTGTATGAAGTGCTGTTTGCCAACGAAGAAGCTAAGAAATTTGCATGGCCCGACCCGATTGGAGCCGGTTTTAGCAATACCGAAGCCGAAGGCGACAAACGTGATGTGGTGGGCTCCGACGGTAAAGTGTTCAAGGGATACGGATTTTTTATTCAGAAATATCTCTGGGAAGAGTATCGTAAGTTTGGTGAAGGCCATGCCCACGATTATGCCGATTTCGATACTTACCAAAAAGTGCGCGGTTTGAAATGGCCTGTGGTGGATGGTAAGGAAACCCAATGGCGTTTCAATGCCAAATATGATCCTTATGCCCGAAAGGCCGGAACAGGCGAGTTTGCCTTCTACGGAAAAGCGTTGAAGAAGCTTCCGCAAGGAACCTTAACCGGGCCTGATCCGAATGCCGAGAAAATAGATTTAAGCAATAAAGCCAAAATATTCTTCCGTCCGTTTATGGATGCTCCGGAAATTCCGGATAAGGAATATCCCTTCTGGCTGGCCACAGGTCGTGTGCTGGAGCACTGGCACAGTGGAACGATGACGATGCGTGTACCCGAATTGTACCGTGCCGTACCTGAGGCCTTATGTTATATGCATCCGGAAGACGCCAAGAAACACGGTTACCAGCAAGGTGATTTGGTTTGGGTAGAATCCCGTCGCGGAAAAGTGAAAGCCCATGTGGAAACCCGTGGCCGTAACCGTACACCCAAAGGATTGGTTTATGTTCCCTGGTTCGACGAGAAAGTACTGATCAACAAAGTTTGTTTGGATGCTACTTGTCCGATCTCGAAACAAACCGACTTTAAGAAATGTGCGGTGAAAGTTTATAAGGCTTAAAAACCCGGATCAATCAACTCAAAAGCGTAAAATGTCAAAAAAAGAGGACGACGAGATGGCAACACGTAGAAAAGCACTTACGGACCTGGTGAAAGGCGCAGGATATCTTGCCCTTGGCGGTCT
>CAYUAN010000193.1:0-7548 GCA_964442545.1 uncultured Prolixibacteraceae bacterium
GCTTGTACAACAGCACAATGGATTTGGGTTTCCCGGACTCATCATCAATGGTTTTCCATTTTCCGGTTACTCCATTGCTTACCGGCGATGAAGCCGCAACAAAAATCATCAATGCAATCAGTCCTGTCAATAATACTCTCATAGTTTGTGTTTTTGGTTTATAAATTTCTTCTCCTAATTTCCTTTGCGTTTATCCTTCCAAAGAATCAACACTCCGGCAATAATCAGTAAAACCGGCCAATACTTTCTAAAATCAATATCAAAAAGCTCCGGGAATAACTTCCGAAGCAGAAACAGCACGCCCAAAACAATGAGCGTAACACCGGTTACCATATTGCCGTTTCCCCTGCTTTGATACGGTTTTTCCATTTCAGTCATCATAATAGGTTTAGGTTATTTTCCGAACAAATGTAAATGATTTTTTTGATTTGATAAAGCATCTTTTTAAAATGCTTCATCGCAAAAGCTGAAATTCAACAAAATACACACGCTCAACTCCCCGAATATAAAGCAAATCTTAAAACTTATTTTTACTACTTTTGAGCCGGTAAAAACCAAGCATAAGCTTATGGCAATAGTTACGCTGACGACGGATTGGGGAACAAAGGATCATTATTTGGCAAGTGTCAAAGGTAACTTACTTAGTCGCCTTCCTGATGTGCGCATAGTGGATATTTCACATGATATACCGCCATTTGACATTAATCAGGCCTCCTATATTTTGCGTAGCTGCTACCGTAATTTCCCCGAGGGAACCATTCATTTGATTGGCATAAATTCAGATGCTTCGCCCGAATATCCGCATATTGCCCTGAAAATTGACGGACAATATTTTATCGGTGCCGACAATGGTATTTTCAGTCTTATTTTCAATAAAAAACCGGATTATATCGTCGCCCTGGAGATTATTCAGGATACCGAAAAATATACCTTCTCGACCAAGGATGTTTTTACCAAAGCCACCGAAATGCTGCTTACCGGCACACCGATTGAAAAAATGGGATTCGAGCGTAAGGAACTGACCAAGATGATGTCGTTTGAGCCCGTAGTGGAAACAGACGAGGACGGTTCGGTGAGCATTATCGGGAAAGTGATTTATGTGGACCATTACGGAAATGCCATCACCAATATCAGCAAATCGCTGTTTGAGGAACACGGAAAGAAAAGGAGTTTTACGATTTCGTTTAATTCATTCAAAAATGTATTGACCAAAATATCGGAAACCTATTCGGATGTGCAAATAAGCGAGGCCTGCGCCCTGTTCGACTCGAATGATCTTTTGGAGATTTCAATCAACCAGGGAAATGCCGGCAGATTGCTGGGCCTGAAACAAGACACGAAAATACGCATCAGTTTTGATGCCTGACACACAATAAAGCATTGAAGTTTACGATAATTAAACCGGAACAAATAAACAAAGGATGATCGCACTGCTAAAAAAAGAAATTGCAAACTTTTTCTCATCCATTATCGGATATCTGGTAATTATTGTATTTCTGTTGATTACCGGACTGTTTTTATGGGTTTTCCCCATCGACTTTAATATCCTGAATTTCGGATTCGCCCAACTGGACGGCTTGTTTATCATCGCCCCCTTTGTGTTTTTATTTCTAATTCCGGCCATTACCATGCGTTCGTTTGCCGATGAAAAACGCACGGGAACCATCGAGATGCTGCTGACCAAACCCCTGAGTGATATGAAAATTGTGATGGCGAAATTCTGGGCGGCCTTTATCCTGCTGCTGATTTCTCTTCTGCCCACGCTTACATATTATTTCTCGGTTTATCAGCTTGGCTTTCCGGCGGGCAATATCGATACCGGCGGTACCATCGGCTCCTATATCGGATTGCTGTTTTTGGGCAGCGCCTTTATTGCCATCGGGCTGTTCACCTCGTCCATTACCACAAATCAGATTATCTCGTTTATCCTGGCTGTTTTTATCAGCGGATTTATTTATACCGGCTTCGATTTTATTTACGAGCTAAGCTGGTTTGGCGATTTCGGGCTGATGATTAAGTCCCTGGGCATCTACGAACATTACACATCCATCAGTCGCGGGGTCATCGACACGCGGGATATCGTATATTTTCTCAGTGTCATTACACTGTTTTTGTTGTTAACCCGACTTTCGTTGCAAAGTAGAAAATGGTAGGAGGAGATATGAAAGCGACAACAAAAGTAAAACGGAATAACCTGATTGAGCTGGCCAGCGCATTGCTGCTGATTATAGCCGTAAATATTATTGCTTCTTATACTTTCGCGCGTTTCGATCTCACGGCCGAAAAACGCTATTCGATTTCGGAAACGACCAAAACCATACTCGAAAATCTGGACGATTATGTGGTGGTAAAGGTTTACCTGGAAGGTGATTTACCTCCGGGCTATAAGCGGCTGCACAATGCCACACGGGAGCTGCTGGACGAATTCCGCGCCTATAGCAAAGACCTGCAGTTTGAATTTATCGATCCGGCCGAAAGCGAAGACCGCAACGAGCGATTACGTGTTTATAAAGAACTGGCCCAACAAGGATTGGCCTACTACAACATTCCCGTCGAAAATAAGGACGGCTTTGCCCAAAAGATTATTTTTCCCAGTGTTTTGGTAAGCTACCGCGACAAAGATATTCCGGTAAACCTGTTGCAAAGCAGCAGCCGGGTGCCTTCGGATGCGGATTTGAATAATTCCATACAAAACCTGGAGCTAAACCTGATTAGCGCCATCCGTAAGCTGACCAGTAAACGCGTGCCGACCGTTGTTTTCTCCTACGGCCACGGTGAGGCGGATAATATGTACACCGCCGATATCGCTATGGCATTGATGAAGACCTATACCGTAGGGCAAATAGAGATAAAGGGCAATATTATGGCCCTGACCAAGCGCATCAAAAGCGACAAGGACAGCACCGAAACATTTTTGGTGCCCCGCTACGATTTGCTGGTAATTGCCAAACCCGATTCGGCATTCAGCGACCGCGACCAATTCATCATTGACCAATATTTGATGCACGGCGGAAAAATCATGTGGTTGCTCGATATGACCGATGCCAATATGGATAGTCTGCGCACTTCGGTAAATGCCGTGGGCATGCGAAAGGATTTGCGCCTGCAGGAAATGCTGTTTACCTATGGCGCCCGCGTAAATTATAATCTGGTGCTCAACCGCAACGCCCTGGCCATCGCAACGGCTGAAGGCGCACTGCGCACCTGGGATTATTTCCCCATCGCCCTGCCCGTGGAAGGGAATATTATTACCAAAAACCTGAATGCCGTTAAAACGAAATTTGTGAGCAGCATTGACCTGGTGGGTTCGGATAAAATCAAAAAAACACCTTTGCTAAAAACGGATAATCGTTCCCGCATCATGCGCACACCGGTAGCCATCGACTTGGTGGATATTATCTACCGCGGGCCGAATCCGGCTTTATACCGCGCGCCTGCGCAAACGGTGGCCGTTTTGCTGGAAGGAAAGTTTGAGTCCTATTTTTCGCACCGGCCCATCGCACGTCAGATAGCGGATAACAAGATTTTCGATGTGAAATACCTTAGCCCCGAAACCAAACAAATCGTTATTTCGGACGGGGATATGATATTGAACCAGGTAATGGAAACCGCAAACGGCCCCATGCCCTACCCTTTGGGTTACGACCGCTTTACGCGAAAATATTTTGACAATAAGAAATTTATTCTGAACGCCATGAATTATATGCTCGGCGATGAGATTATGATTCAGTTACGGAATAAGGAATTCAAAATCCGCCTGTTGAACAAGGAGGAAATCAAAAATCACCGCCTCAAATGGCAAATTATTAATACGGTGGTTCCCATTTTTGTGATTATACTTATGGGCATGATTTTCGGATTTATTAAACGAAGAAAATACGCACGATAGATGAAAACCAAAACCATCATAATACTTGCATTATCCCTGATGGCGGTAATTTATGCCGTAAATCTGGTAACGATGCAATCGAACAGCAGTATCGAAAATTATTTCAGTGTAATCGACACGGCAAGCATTGAACGGATATTTATGGTGGATAAGGAAAATCAGCAACTTGATTTGCAACGCAAAAACGGTCGCTGGGTGATGAACGGCAAGGAAACGCCCATACAGGAAAACGTGCAGATTTTGCTCAAAACCCTGTTGAAGATAGAGGTAAAACGCCCGGTAGCCAAGGCCGCCTACGATAACGAGTTGAAGCGTATGGCCGCCAAATCGGTTAAGGTAGAGGTATATCAGCGGGTTTATCGCATCGACCTCTTCGGCCTGCGCCTGTTTCCGCATGTCAAGCGTACCAAAGTGTTTTATGTGGGCGGTGCCACCCAGGATTTTCAAGGGACTTTTATGAAACCCGAAGACGAGGACGATATTTATATCACCTACATTCCCGGCTTCAAGGGCTATCTGAGCGAACGTTTTACGGCCCGCCGTGCCGACTGGCTAAGCCATAAAATATTTAATTACACTATTATGGACATGGCCAAAGTGCGTGTGGAATTTCCACGGGACATTCAGGAATCATACGAAATTGTGAATCAGGGAAACCGTACTTTTAAATTAATCAAGCTGCCGCAAAAGGTGGAAGTAACGGCCTTTGATACGGTGCGGGTTTTGGAAGAACTGGCGGCCTTTTCCAATATTAATTACGAATTGCTGCTGGACAGCTGGACGGATGAGCGTATCGACTCGCTGAAAAAGATTCTTCCGGTGCGCATGGTCAGCGTTACCGACAAACTGGGCAAGAAACACCGGCTGACGATGTATTACCGCCCCAATATTGATGAACGAATGGATATCGATGGCAAGCTTTTCGACCACGATATGGACCGTATGTACGCTTTTATTGACGATGAGCACTATCCGGTAAGTGTACAATATTTTGTGATTGATAATATCAGCCGGCCGCTGAGCTACCTGATAAACAATGCCAACGACAGTTTGCAGACGGGCGGGACACTGCCCTGATGCTTTGTTAATAATTATGTAAATATATTGCTAAAAAAAAGCCAAGGGCAACGTATAAATTTTTAATAAATTTACCCCTATCAAGCAAAGGTGCGGATGGATGCGTTTTTTCGGCCATCCGGACGACTAAAAAGCTATTGCACAGGTATTTTTTAACGCAGAACTTAAAAACAGAAATATGAAATTTATTGTATCAAGCAGCGTATTATTAAAGGGACTTCAGTCGATGAGCGGTGTACTGAGTACCAACTCAACCCTGCCCATCCTCGACAATTATTTATTCGAATTGGCCAATGGCGAATTGCGCGTAACGGCTTCGGATATTGAAACAACCATGACCGTAAATATTCCATTGGTAAAAGCCGAGGACGACGGCAGCATTGCCATTCCGGCAAAAATTCTCCTTGATACATTAAAAACATTCGGTGATATTCCCATCTCGTTTTTTATCGATTTGGATAAAAAGCTAATCGAGCTTTCTACCGATGACGGTAAATTTAAGTTGAGCGGATTCGACAGTGCGGAGTTTCCGAGTGCACCTTCGATTGAAAGCGCTGCCAGCATAGAGATTCCGGCAGAGGTGCTTGAGCAGGCCATCAGCAAAACCATTTTTGCCACCGGCAGTGACGAGCTGCGCCCCGTAATGATGGGCGTGAATTTCGAACTGACTTCCGAAGGACTTATTTTGGTGGGAACCGATGCGCATAAGCTGGTAAAATATACCCGCAAAGATATTATCTCCGATTCCGAAGATTCGTTTATCGTTCCCAAGAAGTCGTTGATGCTGCTGAAAAACTCACTGGGCAAAAGCGATGATAAGGTAAAAGTGGAGTACGATAAGAAAAATGCCATTTTCAGTTTCGAAAACTTCAAGATGGTTTGCCGCCTGGTGGATGGAAAATATCCTAATTACGAAGCGGTAATTCCGAAGGATAATCCGAATATTCTGACAGTGGACCGCGTGCAATTGCTGAATAAAATCCGTCGTGTATCGTTCTTTGCCAATCAATCTACAAATCAGATTCGCTTGAAGATTACCGGTAAAGAATTGGTTTTGAGTGCCGAGGATATGGACTATACGAATGAGGCCTATGAGCGCCTGTCGTGCAGCTATCAAGGCGAGGATATCGAGATTGGCTTTAATGCCAAATTCCTGATTGAGATGCTGAACAATCTGAGCAATGAGCAAATTACCATTGAGCTCTCCACTCCGGGACGTGCCGGCATTATTGTTCCCGTGAATGACGAGGATAAGAATGAGGAGATTATTATGCTGGTAATGCCTATTATGCTGAACAATTAAGATTTATCATAAATACTTGAATACCCTGTTGTCTGCAACGGGGTATTTTTTTTGCATCGCGGGCTGTGTTAAGATAATCCTTAAATTTGGCGAAAATATAAAGGCTTGACTGATCTGTTTATTAAAATAAGTTATTCCGATGTCATCGACATATTGTTGGTGGGCTACCTTATTTATGTGATATATAAATTAGTACGCGGAACAGTCGCCATCAATATTTTTATCGGCCTGATGGCGGTGTATTTCACCTGGAAGCTGGTGGGTATGCTGCAAATGCGGATGCTAAGCGAAATCCTGGGACAATTTATCAGCGTGGGAGTTATCGCCCTGATTATTGTATTTCAACAAGAGATCCGCAGCTTTTTGCTGATGCTGGGAAAACTGGGCAGCGGCAGCCGGAGTCACGGGGCATTGTTCCGAAAATTAAATCAGGATACGGAATTGGATACTTTAGTCATTGTCGAGTCTTGTGTAAATATGAGCGAGACGCTGACCGGTGCGCTGATTGTTATCACCCGAGAAAACCCCTTAAACGAAATCGTGGAAACAGGCGAGATTATCGAAGCCGAACTATCAACAGCATTGATTGAAAGCATATTTTATAAAAACAATCCCTTGCACGACGGAGCCTTAATTATTACCGACAACCGAATTAAAGCCGCCCGCTGTGTGCTGCCGGTTACCAAAAACCCCAACTTCCCCGCGTCTTACGGTTTGCGCCACCGTGCTGCCATGGGGCTGAGCGAAACGACGGATGCTTTTACGATTATTGTTTCGGAGCAAACGGGAAAAATCGCATATACGGACAAGGGGGAGCTCGTTACGAATGTGAGTCCTGCGGAGCTGAAAGAAAAGCTGGAGGAAGAATTTCATTAGAAGGCGGATATTCCATTTTAGATTTCATTTATCATCGGTGTTTTAGCATTGCTATATTCGGATGGGTGATTTTACCGTGAATTATGTATCTACCGCAGATTGTTATCCTCGCCTTGCTCGGATTTGAGTTAAGCGTGGATTGGACGAATGCACACGAATGTGTATAGATCCTCACTGTGAAACAATCAAAATGGCGATAATGTTTTATTTTTTCGACGCTGATTATTATGATTCCTATGATTCGTTTTTAAGCATTGCTTTGCAATACTTAAAAAGCTTCCGAAGTTTTTCAAAGAAAAACACAGGAAGCCAATCATATTAAATCATACAAATCTGCGTCTAAGAAACCTTTCCAATCTTCTGCTGATGCTGTTTCTTCGGAGCCTGATTTGACTGATTTACC